>JBFFKD010000127.1:0-7130 GCA_041555595.1 Motiliproteus sp. | reverse complement strand
GGCCGTATCGAAGCGTTTGGCCGCAGGTCGTCTGGTAAGGCCGCCAAGCTGGGCTCGGTCGCGTGATGACACAATCCTCATGCAGGGATGAGCGGGTGATCAGTCTGGGTACGTTTGATCAGCCGGTGTTATTGTTTGGCGGTTGCTACAGCAACCTAGAGGCAACTCGGGCGATGCAGGCCAAAGCATCCGAACTCAAGGTGCCGCCGCAACGGGTGATCTGCAATGGTGATCTGGTTGCCTACTGCGGCGATCCGCAAGCTACGGTAGATCTGATCCGACAGTGGGGTATCGCAGTGGTGCAGGGTAACTGCGAACAGTCGCTGGCTGATGACGACGACGATTGTGGTTGTGGCTTTGACCAAGGCAGTGCCTGTAGCTTGTTGTCGGTGGCTTGGTATCGGTTTGCTCGCCAGCAGGTCTGTTCTGAGAGTTGTCGTTGGATGGCGCAATTGCCGCAGCAGATCCGGTTTGAGTTGGCAGGTCGTCAGGTTAGCGTGGTGCATGGTGGCTTCTCCCGTAACAATCGGTTTCTGTTTGGCTCCAGTGCTGTCAAAGAGTTTGAGCAGGAACTCGCGTTAACCGATGCTCAGATCGTTGTCGGCGGACATTGTGGGCTGCCGTTCGCCCGTCACATACCCGCTGCTCCCACCCCGCGCCATTGGCTCAACAGTGGTGTGATCGGAATGCCGGCCAACGATAGCAGCCGCGATGGTTGGTACCTGTTACTGCAACCTTTCGGTGATCGGATCGAATGCCACTGGCAGCGTCTAAGCTACGATGCCAAAGGGTCCGCTGCTCGGATGCACACAGCCGGCCTGCCATCCGCCTACGCCGATGCGCTGCTTTCGGGTATCTGGCCAAGTGTCGATGTGCTACCTGAGCTTGAGCGGCAGCAGCAGGGAGTACCGCTGCGCAGTTGGTCATTAGTGCTGGATTAACATTCGCGTACTGCACTTGCTATGGTTTAAGCTGAAACGCTTTATCACTGCTACCAATCGATAGAAATCTACTATGACTCATACTGAACACCCGTTCGCGCCCTATATCCGGATCCTGGGTAAAGGTAAGCTAGGTTCACGTTCGCTGACGCGTGCTGAAGCGAAACAAGCGATGGCGATGATCCTCGATCAGCAGGTTGAGCCCGAGCAGCTGGGGGCGTTTTTGATGCTGCTGCGGGTCAAAGAGGAGAGTCCTGAGGAACTCAGCGGTTTCGTCGAAGCGGTGCAGCAGCGAATGAATATTCCGGCTCAGCTCAACGCGGATCTGGATTGGTCGGTCTATGCCGGTAAAAAGCGTCAGCTCCCTTGGCATTTTTTGACCGCGTTGGTACTGGCCGAGCAGGGGGTTAAGGTCTGTCTCCACGGAGCTCGCGGGCATACGCCGGGACGGATCTACGTGGAGGATCTGTTGGGGCAGTTTGGCTTGAAAAGCGCCAAAAACTGGCTCGATGCCGAGCTGGATATGCAAGAGGTCGGACTCTGCTATCTACCGCTGAAGTTGATCAACGCCGAACTCGATCGGATCATCAAGTTGCGCCCCGTACTAGGATTGCGCTCGCCGGTGCATACCTTGAGTCGCTTGCTCAATCCACTGCAGGCACCATACCGGATCGATGGGGTCTTTCACCCCGCTTATGGTCCGATGCATCAGCAGACAGCACTGCTGTTAGGGCAGAATAATAGTGTCACCGTTCGGGGTGATGGAGGGGAGGCCGAAATTCGTCCCGATGCCGAAAGCCCTTTGCAGTGGCTACGAGAGGGAGAATATGTTGATGAGTGCTGGCCTCGGGTGTTGGACAAACGCCAGGTGCGTTCGCAGCAGTTGGATCCGAGGGAGCTGTTGCAGTTATGGCGAGGCCAGCTTGAGCACCCCTATGGCGAAGCTGCGGTAGTCGAGACGTTGGCGGTATGTCTGCGTCTGCTGGGTAAACAATCAACCAACCAGCAAGCGCGGGAACAAGCACAGGCGCTATGGCAGCAGCGCAGCCGTAGCCGCTATTAGCAGGCTGTCCTGTCGCTATCGTTAGGGTGTGCTATGGCTTGATACAGATCTATTGCCGTGAATCGAGTAGCCGATTCAGCCTGTCCAATAACTTGCTATCGCGGTACTCGGGAGAGAGTACAACGTAGACATCCTTGCTCTGCAGGTGGCTGCTATGAATGTTGGGTCGATTTTGCGTGGCTAAGACGGCATTGGTCGGGCGTTGATAACTGAGTAGATAATCCCCTTGACCATCGCCGAGCATCAGAAGTGCTGCTCTGATATCGCTGGCCATGTGCAGCTCAACCTGCATCGACGGGTCGATCAGTCGGTTGATCAACCCCCCGTAGCCATAGCCGCGGATAGCGATGACCCGCTTTTGGCGTAGCTGAGCAACCTGTTTTATTCCGGGCGACGTTGAATTTTGATAACTGGCTAATTGCATCTCTAGGATAGGGCTGCGGCTATACTGAGCTTTACCTTTAAGCATCGGGTGCTCGATGAGCATGGCTAGGTCGGCTTGGCTATTGGCGACCTTCTCCAGCAATACCGACGGAGTATAGAAACTGCCTTGCCACTGGCAACCGATTTGATCCATGATTTGTTGCAGTTCATCGATCAAAATGCCCTGCGGATGGCCCTGTTGATCGGGGGAATAGAAGGGGGCGAAATCAAATAGGGCTACTCTGACCGGGACGTTAGTACAGTCGAGTTCAGCCTTAACGGGAGCTGATAGGCCAAAGCCGAGGGGGATCAACACCAGCAAGCGTAGTAGCGTCAATGTTGAGTGTTTGATGGACGGTACCTGTTGATGTTGATTTGTATTGATGTCTAGTAAGGGACTGACTTCCAGTGTCAGTCTTAGAGCACTATTGTAATGCATAGGTCGGTTTGCGCAATCGGTCTTTAAGTGGACCGCATAATCGGAGCTTTGATAATGAGTGAGCCCGAGTGATACGGCTACTGTCAGCGGTGGTAGCGCTGCTATGGGCATCTCAATTCGCCTTTGGTGCGATGTTGACCTGTATCGTAGAGGGTAGCGATGATCGTTTTTTACTCTATCCCGAACAGCGTATCTATCGTTCTCCGGGCTTTGAGATCTACGCTTTGATGGGCGGCATGACGGTCGCGACAGTTGCGCGCAGTGATCTACGGTTTAATCGGATAACCCAGCTGAACCTACTGCCGCAACCGGATAGCGTGCAGTGGTTTGAAGGGCAGTGCTACCGATCGGAAGATAAGTTCGAGCGCTCTCCAGCGCGAGAGGTTAAGCCAGACAACCATTGATTAACGGCCTTGAGTGAAGCCTGCATCGTATTGAAGGTCGGTCGCTGTTTTGGTCAAACCCGTCTCATTCCAATAATACCTAAGGTACACTTTGCCTGCCTGAATTCGCCACATTTATTGATCTAGACGAGATATAACGTTGACCGAAATACCATCTCCCGCGTTTCAAATTATCGATATCCAACCCGGTTTCGTGGTGATTACGAAAGCGGCTGGAGTTGAGTTTCACAGCCTCAATGAACAGCCTGGCTTGGTTCCGCAAGTTGAAGCGCAGCTGCAGCTGGGGAAGCTTTATCCGGTCCATCGGCTCGACACGATGACCTCTGGGCTGTTGGTGCTGGCGCGTGACCCTGGCTCGGCTGAGCAGATCAATCAGCAGTTTCGGCTACGCCAAGTCGAGAAGTTCTATCTGGCTATTTCTAACCGTAAGCCGACCAAGAAACAGGGACTTGTCAGCGGTGATATGTCCAAGTCACGGCGGGGTAGCTGGAGGCTTATGAGCAGTCAACTCAATCCAGCGCAAACGCGCTTCTTCAGCTATAGCTTGGCTGCGGGGTTAAGGCTCTATCTGCTTAAACCACTGACCGGTAGAACCCATCAACTACGGGTGATGATGAAGAGTCTCGGAGCGCCGATTCTAGGAGATCCGCGTTACTACCCTAAAGATACCGACACCGTGTCGGATCGCGGTTACTTGCATGCCTACGTACTCATTTTTGAATATGCAGGACAGCGTTACCGATACTGTGCCAAGCCGGATATGGGTGGGTTATTCAATTCGCCGGAGTGTAATGGATTGCTGCAACAGATTGATCAGCCCGAATTATTGAATTGGCCTGGTGGCAACAGCCGGACCGATTAACGCGTTTTTAGGGGGCTTCGTCGAGGATTGTGAACGATAGAAAGGTAGTAAACAGTCCGAGAGTCACGATAAAGTGGCTCAGGGGAAATGCCAACATTAGCATTCCGGTTGCGATCCAAAGTCCACGCACAATTTTCTTTTTGGCATGATAGCGGGCGCTACGCATCCGCATCAGTGGATGTGAGGGGGGGCGTTCATTCGGCCCCTGTCGAAGCCATATGGTAAGCAACATCAGCAATAATTTCGTTCCGGGATACATCGCGATAACCTGTCTTTCGGAGGGTGTTATCGGAGCCGTTCGACACCAGCGTTGGTTTGGAGACCGTTGCACTGTCACCGGGGCGCTACCGTAAAATATAGCTCAGCCTCAAAGCGATGCAGGTCAATCTAGCGATAGGCTCTGTTAGCGCGCGCCTTTTCCGAATAACACCACTTCGATGGTTTCGATCAGGATGATGGTGTCGAGCAGAAAGCTGAAATTTTTAATGTAATACAGGTCGTATTGCAGTTTCTCCATCGCATCGTCTTCGCTGCCACCGTAGGAGTAGCAGACCTGCGCCCACCCGGTCAGACCGGGTTTGATCATGTGGCGATCGCCGTAATAAGGGATTCGTTGGGTTAATGAGTCGACGAACTCGGGGCGCTCGGGACGAGGGCCGATAAAACTCATGTCACCGCTTAATACATTAACTAATTGAGGCAGTTCGTCGATTCGGTACTTGCGGATAAACGAGCCGATTACCGTGACTCTATCGTCATCTTTCCTGGCCCAGACTGCGCCATTGGCTTCAGCATCGGGTCGCATGCTTCGAAATTTGTAAATTCGAAAGGGCTGTCCGCCCAGGCCAACTCGCTCCTGCCAATAAAAAATGGGGGTACGGGGGGCACTTTCGATCATGATTAACAACGCGGTGATAATCATGATCGGTAGGGTTATGGCCAGCATGGTGAGACTGATCAGCACGTCGAATATGCGTTTGAGAGCGCGTACCAGTAAGTCGTTGCTGCGGTAGCCCCGCGAGTAGATCATCCAACTAGGGTTGAGTAGATTAAGGGGGATTTTACCCGCTTCGGCCTCGATAAAAGTGGCGATATCGGTGACATGGATGCCAGCAACCCGACAGCGGTAGAGTTCGTCCATCGGTAATGCGCCACGACGTTGGTCGGCAGCGACGACCAACTCGTCGATCCTGTGCTGTTCGGCGTATTGTTGCAATTGGCTCAGGTCAACGTCTCTACGATAGCTTTGCTCGATACTGATCTCATCGTCGTCTAACGGGATGTAGCCGGCCAGTTTGAAGCCGCGACGGTCGTTGGAACGGCGCATCCGCTCCTCGATAATTTTAGCTTTTTCGCCAGCACCCAGAACCAGTACGTTGCGTTTGATTAGGGCAGTGCTAGAGATGGAGATGAAGCTGTAACGGATCAGGCATACGAGCACAAAGGATAGCGTCAACGACACAATGATCGCCACCGGATCGATGTTGAGGTAAGGGATAAAATAGAAGATTACCGACTGTGCTACCGATGCCAGCACGAAGCTGATAAACAATCGAGCCAGCTGCTCACGAGTATCATCACGTTGTCGGGCGTGATACATCCCCATTGCCGCCATCGACAGCGACACTATCAGAACAAAGGTGATGCACTCTAGGCAGACGAGGTGGTCGATAAAACGGGTCGACGTCGAGGATGAGAGATTGATGCCTAAAAATAGGCAGGAGAGCATGGCCATCGATTCGAGAAAGGCTAGCCCGACAAAGGTGTGTCGTACAGAGGGCTTAGCCATCCTAGACGGTGTCGGCATAGTCGTACTTCCTATATGCATGATCTGGACCTAATTGTGATACCGAGATGGCAATTAAATCAGTGCATCCAGTGCCTTAAGATTAGTTTCCGACTTAAGCAAAGGACATCATGCAGAGATAGAAAGTATAGTAGTAGCGCATAGTGCGTATTACGAGCGCTGCTATGAATTGGATGTGAATGTTGGATTTAAGCCACGATTGTTATGTATTGATGTTTTTGTTTGGATGAGGTTTTCGATGACGACAGAACAGTTTTTAGAGCGAATCCGTGCGCTGGATTCAATCCCGTTTGCAGAGGTTGTAGCCATGATTGACAGGTGCTTTGACTATACGCCCACGGGGTTTAGCAATGGTTTAGGCAACAGAGTTCAGCTTAATGAGCCGGGACAGAACGTTGGGTCATGTAAATTACTGGCGTTTGCGCTGATCTACCAACTTGACCAGCAACAAACGTTAAACCTGTTTGGCGAGCACTATCAAGATGTGCTGGATGATCCCGATGGTGACTCGCATCTCAATATTCGTGCTTTTATGGCCGATGGCTGGGCGGGTGTTCGTTTTGATGCGGAGCCGCTTCGCAATAAGGCTGATAGCGTTTAAGCAGCAAGCTGTTGGATAATAGAGCGAAGGTTGTTTAGCTCTGTCGCTGCACAGGTGCTGATCGATTGAGAACAGCTACCGATCGGTTGCTGTTGGCTGAGCCAACAAAATTGTGGCCGTTGAGCGACCGTCCAGCCTCGATCGGTGAGTTTTTGTTCGCACAGTTGATCGAGAGGCAGTTGGCGTAATTGCTGACAGCTGATAGGGCGCTGATGTTGATCCATAATCTGTAACGATCCGATCAATGCCAGTTGAAATATACTGGCATCATCGATCATACGTGCTTCGAGAATCGTTTCGCGGCCCTGATTGATGTCCAACAGGCAGGCCAGTTGAGTTGCTTCGATAGTCGGGTGTGCCAAAAAAGGCTCGGAAGAGAAGTAGTAGCCGTCAGTGGCCAAAGCGTGATCCATCGCGTGTTCCTGTCGCATTCCAGTGGCCCCTATTGTTTTTGTTGTGGGGTTATTTTGGGCGCTACTGTAAAGGATCGAAGTACTAATTACCAGAGCTAAAGACATATTTTGTTTGTGGTTAATAATGCCATTATTAACCAGTACTTTGTGAATTCTTCGAGCGGTTTTTGCGAGTTT
>JBFFKD010000126.1:0-7135 GCA_041555595.1 Motiliproteus sp. | reverse complement strand
ACGACAAGCACATCGAAGTGATCGTGCGTCAGATGCTGCGTAAGGTTGATATCACCAGTGCTGGCGATACCAATCTGATCAAGGGTGATCAGGTCGAGTACAACCTGTTGCTGGAAGAGAACGAGAAGGCGATTGCCGCAGGCAAGATGCCGGCTCAGTTCACTCGGGTTCTGCTGGGTATTACCAAGGCTTCGTTGGCGACCGAGTCGTTTATCTCGGCAGCCTCGTTCCAGGAGACCACGCGAGTACTCACCGAAGGTGCGGTAACTGGCAAGCGCGATCCGTTGCGCGGTCTGAAAGAAAACGTTGTGGTAGGTCGTCTGATTCCTGCGGGAACCGGTCTGGCATACCATGCTGAGCGCAAGCGTCAGCGTGCTGAGGCCAAAGAGCCTACCAGTACTACGACTGTTAGTGCAGAAGATATCCAGGCGGCATTGACCGAGGCTTTGAACTCGGAGCGATAACCGTCAGGTTAAATCAGGACAGACAGTGTCGGAGCTTTTTAGCTTCGGCACTGTCTTGTCTTGACTATGGTGGGCGAGATGATTAAAATTTCGCCCCTTCGTGGCAGGGTGCGTTTGTATCCTGTCTTTTTGTATGGTGCTTTTACTTGTTTTTATGAGTGGAAAAGCATGGGAGTTAAGCTGAATGGCTACTATTAACCAATTGGTTCGTAAGCCCCGTAAGCGTAAGGTCGCTAAGAGCGATGTACCTGCATTGCAGGCATGTCCTCAGCGTCGTGGCGTTTGCACCCGGGTTTACACTACTACCCCTAAGAAGCCGAACTCGGCTTTGCGGAAGGTGTGTCGTGTACGTCTGACGAACGGTTTCGAAGTGACATCCTACATCGGTGGTGAAGGTCACAACTTACAAGAGCACAGTGTTGTACTTATCCGTGGCGGTCGTGTTAAAGATCTTCCCGGTGTTCGTTATCACACTGTTCGTGGTGCGCTGGATACCTCTGGTGTTGCCGATCGTAAGCAAGCTCGTTCTAAGTACGGTGCCAAGCGTCCTAAGTAATCGACGATTAAGTCATTGCTAAAGATGTGAGCATTGTATGGTTGGCCTACGGGCTGCTACCGACATTGTTGACGATAAGAGTAAGGACAGGCCTTCGTTTGAGTGCCTGAACTACCTGAAGACCTATTTTAGAGGGGCTTATCATGCCTAGAAGACGCGTAGTCGCAAAACGCGAGATCCTGCCAGATCCTAAATTTGGCAACCAAACCCTGGCCAAGTTCATGAACCACGTCATGGTCAGCGGTAAGAAATCTGTAGCCGAACGTATCGTATACGGCGCTTTGGACAAGATCCAAGAGCGTGGCGCTAAAGATCCTTTGGAAGTATTCGTTAAAGCACTGGAAACTATCCAGCCGATGGTTGAGGTTAAGTCTCGCCGTGTCGGTGGTGCTACCTACCAGGTGCCTGTAGAAGTCCGTCCTGCACGTCGTTCTGCCCTGGCCATGCGCTGGTTGGTAGACGCTGCGCGTAAGCGTGGTGAGAAGTCTATGGATCTGCGCCTTGCTGGCGAGATCGGTGACGCTGCTGAAGGTCGTGGCGCTGCTGTTAAGAAGCGTGAAGATGTACACCGTATGGCTGAAGCCAACAAGGCATTCTCCCACTACCGCTTCTGATCAGAGGATTAAGCCGTGGCTCGTAAAACCCCTCTTAACCGGTATCGCAACATCGGCATCTGTGCCCATGTTGATGCCGGTAAGACGACGACGACCGAGCGTGTTCTGTTCTATACCGGCCTATCGCATAAGATTGGCGAAGTTCATGATGGCGCTGCCACCATGGACTGGATGGAGCAGGAGCAGGAGCGTGGTATCACTATCACCTCCGCGGCAACGACCTGTTTTTGGTCTGGCATGAGCCAGCAGTTTGACCAGCACCGTATCAATATTATTGATACACCGGGGCACGTAGACTTTACCATCGAGGTAGAGCGTTCATTACGGGTTTTGGATGGTGCGGTCGTGGTGTTGTGCGCCTCCTCCGGCGTGCAGCCTCAAACCGAGACTGTCTGGCGTCAGGCCAATAAATATGAAGTCCCCCGCATGGTGTTCGTCAATAAGATGGACCGTATCGGTGCTGACTTCACTATGGTTGTTGAGCAGCTTAAATCACGGCTGGGTGCGACCCCAGTGCCGATCAATTTTCCGATCGGTGCTGAGGATGAATTCAAGGGTGTGGTTGATCTGCTAAAGATGAAAGCGATCCTGTGGAATGAAGCCGATCAGGGCATGACCTTTAGCGAGGTTGAGATCCCGGCTGAGCTCCAGGATGAGGCTGAAACCTTGCGTGAGCAGATGGTCGAAGCTGCCGCAGAAGCCTCCGAAGAGTTGATGGACAGATACCTTGAAGAGGGTGAGCTGTCGGTTGACCAGATCATGGCGGGTTTGCGCAGTCGTACCATAGCTAACGAGATCGTGCCGATGCTGGCCGGTTCCGCGTTTAAGAATAAGGGCGTTCAGGCGATGCTGGATGCGGTGGTCGAGTTGATGCCGTCACCGCTTGAAGTGAAGCCGATCGAAGGTGTGTTAGATGATGGTAAGGATACTCCTGCCACTCGCCAGGCCGACGACAGCGCTCCTTTCGCCTCGCTAGCATTCAAGATCGCCACTGATCCTTTTGTGGGCACTTTGACCTTTATCCGGGTTTACTCGGGCACTCTGAAAACTGGTGACGCGGTATATAACTCCGTCAAACAGAAGAAGGAGCGGGTCGGTCGGATGGTGCAGATGCACGCCAATGACCGTGAAGAGATCAAAGAGGTTCGTGCGGGTGATATCGCAGCGACCATAGGCATGAAGGATGTCACCACCGGTGATACCCTCTGCGCTCTGGACGATGTGATCGTGCTCGAGCGGATGGAGTTTCCCGAGCCGGTAATCTCAGTCGCTGTCGAACCCAAATCTGTACCGGATCAGGAAAAGATGGGTGTCGCCCTGGGTAAATTGGCTCAGGAAGATCCCTCGTTCCGGGTTGAAACCGACCCCGAGTCGGGTCAGACCATCATCTCCGGTATGGGCGAATTGCACCTGGATATTCTCGTCGATCGAATGAAACGCGAGTTTAAGGTGGATGCTAATATCGGTAAGCCACGCGTGTCTTACCGGGAAAAAATCCGTGCTTCTGTCGATGCAAACCATAAGTTTATTCGACAGTCGGGTGGTCGTGGTCAGTACGGCCATGTGGTGATTGAATTCTCGCCGTCTGATGAAGACGGGTTAGAGTTCATCAATGAGGTTGTAGGCGGTGTTATTCCCAAGGAATATATCCCTGCGATCGAAAAAGGGATCACCGAGCAGATGAAGAACGGTGTGATTGGGGGTTACCCTCTGTTGGGGCTGAAAGCCCGTCTGTATGACGGTTCTTTCCATGATGTTGACTCCAACGAGATGGCCTTTAAAATTGCCGCTTCACAAGCACTGAAAAAATATGCTCAGCAGGCAGACCCCTGCTTGTTAGAGCCTATGATGAAGGTCGAAGTGGTAACGCCTGAAAACTATATGGGCGACGTCATGGGTGACCTAAACCGTCGTCGTGGCATCGTTCACGGTATGGATGACAGCCCAATGGGCAAGATCATCCGTGCCGAGGTACCACTAGGTGAAATGTTCGGCTACGCCACCGACCTGCGTTCAGCAAGTCAGGGTCGTGCGACCTTCACCATGGAGTTTGATAAATATGCTGAGGCGCCACAAAATGTCGCCAACGCAGTTATTAACAATGAACATTAATTTTTGAATTTAGATTAAGAGGTTATGCCCCGTGGCTAAGGAAACTTTTGAACGTACGAAACCCCATGTAAACGTTGGTACTATCGGCCACGTTGACCATGGTAAAACCACTCTGACTGCTGCCCTGACTCGCGTTTGCGCTGAGGTTTGGGGTGGTGAGATGAAAGATTTCTCCCAGATCGATAATGCGCCTGAAGAGCGTGAGCGTGGTATCACCATCGCTACCTCTCACGTTGAGTACGATACCCCTGATCGTCACTACGCACACGTTGACTGCCCAGGACACGCTGATTACGTTAAAAACATGATCACCGGTGCTGCTCAGATGGACGGCGCTATCCTGGTTTGTGGCGCAACTGACGGCCCTATGCCTCAGACGCGTGAGCACATCCTGCTGTCTCGTCAGGTAGGTGTACCTTACATCGTTGTATTCCTGAACAAAGCTGACCTGCTGGCTGAAGATTGCGGCGGCGCTGACAGCGAAGAGTATGCTGAAATGCTCGAGCTGGTAGACATGGAGCTGCGTGACCTGCTGACTGAATATGATTTCCCAGGTGACGACACCCCAATCATCCCAGGATCTGCCCTGATGGCACTGAACGGTGAAGATGACAACGAGATGGGTACATCCGCTGTTAAGAAGCTGCTTGAAACTCTGGATTCTTACATCCCTGAGCCAGAGCGTGCTATCGACGGCGCATTCATCATGCCTATCGAGGACGTATTCTCTATCCAGGGTCGTGGTACTGTTGTTACCGGTCGTGTTGAGCGCGGTATCATCAAGGTTGGTGAATCTGTTGAGATCGTTGGTATTCGCGACACTCAGACCACTACCTGTACTGGTGTTGAGATGTTCCGCAAGCTGCTTGACGAAGGTCGTGCTGGCGAGAACTGTGGTGTTCTGCTGCGTGGTACTAAGCGTGACGACGTTGAGCGTGGTCAGGTTCTGGCTGCTCCAGGTTCTATCACTCCGCACACTACCTTTACTGCTGAAGTTTACGTACTGGGCAAAGATGAAGGTGGTCGTCACACGCCATTCTTCAAAGGCTACCGTCCTCAGTTCTACTTCCGTACTACTGACGTGACCGGTGCTTGTGAGCTGCCTGAAGGCGTTGAAATGGTTATGCCTGGCGACAACGTCCAGATGACTGTTACTCTGATCAACCCAATCGCGATGGACGAAGGCTTGCGCTTCGCTATCCGTGAAGGTGGCCGTACTGTTGGCGCCGGTGTTGTTGCTAAGGTTATCGCTTAATTTAGCACTGCCGCTGGTGTGAGCTTCGGCTGACACGTCGCGCTTAAAAAACCGTACCCTTAGGGGTGCGGTTTTTTTTTTGTTTTTTTATGGCTTTAACTTCATTGTTTTGGCGATGGTGTTAAAGTCATTGTTTGCCGTTAGGCGGCCAGTTATCGCATCGCTGAGCTAAATTGTCCTGTTGGTAGTGGCGCAGCTGTTAGCACCCGCCAGCTCATCAAAAATACTGTTGGGTAGCCTGCTTTGTTTCATCGTATCGGTAACAAAATTATCATTGTATATGGTGGTATCACCATCATCGCCATGTTGTGTCTGATGTGGTTCTACGCGGTTCAGCAGGAGAAAAGCACGCTCGAGCAGAATGAGCTGACCATGGGTAAGGTGGCTGAGAGTATTACCGCGGGGCTGCGTTCGGTGATGCTGGCAGGCTACGCCGATATTGCCGAGGACTACACCCGGCGGTTGCAGGAAGTGCCGGATATACTCGATTTTCAGATTGCCCGTACCAATGGCTTGGCGGCCTTCATGGATAACACCACGATCGAGAAGGTCAACGCCCGCATCGGTGAAGAGGAGTTTTACACCCGTGATGAAGAGGGGTCACGCAAGGTGTTTGAACCCGATAACCAGTATCTCAATCAGGTGCGCGAAACCCAGAAAATGGTGCCGATCTACCAAACCAGCCCCCAGGGCGAGAATCAGCTGGTTTTTCTTGCACCGATTATCCCGGAAAAGGATTGCAGCCGTTGCCACGGTAAGGACAGTGATATCCGTGGCTTTGTGAAGCTGACAACGTCGTTGGCCGGTGTCGAAGCGGCGATTAAACAGACCCGCGATCGGGCGCTCTGGGTCAGCATAGCGATGCTGCTGGTGATCTTGTTAGCCACCACACTGTTCGTCACCCGTACCGTGGTCAACCCGATCAAGAATGTCACCGATGCCATGGTGTTCGCTTCCAAGGGCAATTTGGATCAATCAGTACCGATCTACGGCCGCGATGAGATAGCCCGGATGGCCAACAGTTTTAACTCGATGACAGCGGAACTCCAGACCACCTATAAAGGGTTGGAAACAGAGCAGGATAAACTCAATACGGTGATTCACAGTGCCCGAGAGGGGATTGTGGTAACTAACAGTGAAGGTGAGGTCGTGCTTACCAACCCTGCGGTGGAGGAGTTTCTTGGTAAATCGACCGAGCAGATTATTGAAGCCGGTTTCTTAAATATTCTCGACGATGCCGACCAGATGCTGGTCTATCTGGAAAATGATGATCATCAGCAGGCCGAGATCATTGAGTACAACGATCGTATTCTGAGCGTCAAGGTGGCGCGTATCTTGTCTGAAGATGGCCATCTGACCGGATCCTCGGCGTTGCTGCGTGATATTACCGAAGAGAAGCGATTTGAGCAGAAGTTGATCAAGATCTCCACCACTGATGCGTTGACCGATCTGTACAACAGGCGTTACCTCGATCAGACCCTGGATAAAGAACTTAAACGGGCGCGGCGTTACGGTCACAACCTCTCGATCATGATGTTCGATGTTGATCACTTTAAGATCTTTAACGATACACACGGCCACGATCAGGGTGACCGAGTATTGATCTCGATTGGCCAGACCATGAAAGACAGCGTGCGTAACGTTGATGTCTGTTGTCGTTATGGTGGTGAGGAGTTCTTGATCATTCTGCCGGATACCGACCGGATCGGAGCGCTGATCCTGGCCGAGCGGGTGCGAGAGAATATTCAAAACACCCTGGTCGATGATCTGCAAGTGACGGTCAGTATCGGTGTCGCGACCTATCCTATCTCTGATTTTGAAACTCACGAGGCCTTCATCGAGGGGGCTGATTCGATGCTCTACGTCTGTAAGGAATCAGGACGCAACTGCGTACGCCATACTCATACCGAAGAGGAAGCGAAGCTGATCCAGGCAAAATTGTTGGACGGTGCGCCGGTCGCCTGATGGGTTGCTGGCGACGGCTCTGCACTAGGCTAGTCGCGCACGCTCAGCGAATAATCGGGTGTTGGGTTGAGCTGGCAGGTTAAGGTAATTCAGATAAACAGGTTGGGCTCCGCTGGCTCAAAAGTAAGCGATCAATATGTAGACTTTGTAATCTGTCCGCGTTTTAGGT
>JBFFKD010000125.1:0-7175 GCA_041555595.1 Motiliproteus sp. | reverse complement strand
TACCGGTTTCTACCGCACCCCGAAGATCCATTACGATCGTGAAAACGCCCGCGGCCGTCCGTTTTACTACTTCGCTTATGGGGTATCTTGCTCGGAAGTGGTGATCGACACCCTGACCGGTGAATACAAGATCCTGCGCGCAGACCTGCTGCACGATGTTGGCGCCTCGCTGAACCCAGCGATCGATATCGGTCAGATCGAAGGCGCGTTCGTCCAAGGTGTTGGCTGGCTGACCTCCGAAGAGCTGGTCTGGAACGACAAGGGACGTTTGATGACCTCGGGGCCTGCCAGTTACAAGATCCCTGCGATCGCCGATATGCCGGTCGACTTCCGTGTCAACCTGGTCGAAAACCGCAAGAACATTGAAGACACCGTGTTTCACTCCAAGGCGGTCGGCGAGCCACCGTTTATGCTCGGCATCTCAGTGTTCTGCGCCATCCGCGACGCAATATCGAGTCTATCCGACTACACGATCAGCCCGCAGATCGACGCTCCGGCAACCCCCGAGCGGGTGTTATGGGCGGTCGAGGCGATTAAAAACGACGTTAGCCAACTGGCGGCGATCCCGTCGAATAGCGATAGATAACCGATAACAATGGGAGCGATCTTATGAGCAGCACCTGGATCCGCGCTTTAGCCAACCTTGAATCTGAGGGCACCGCCGCGGTGATGATCACCGTAGTCGATGAGAAAGGTTCCACCCCGCGTAATGCAGGTGCCAAGATGGTGGTCAGCAGTGCCCAGCAGTTCGACACCATAGGCGGCGGACATCTGGAATACAAAGCGATCAAGATCGCCCGTCAGTTATTGCAACACAAACAGGCGCAGCCTCGACTTGAACGGTTCTCGCTCGGCGCGAGTCTGGGCCAATGCTGCGGCGGCGCCACCACCCTGCTGTTCGAACCGATCGGCTCCGCCATGACCCAGATCGCACTGTTCGGGGCCGGTCATGTCGGCCGAGCACTGGCGCCGATCTTGGCCAGTTTGCCCTGTCGAGTCCGCTGGATAGACTCACGCGACGACGAGTTTCCTGACGTAATCCCCGAAGGCGTCGAAAAAGTGACCAATGAGTTTCCGGTTGATGAGGTCGAGAGCATGCCGGCCAATAGTTACTTCATCGTCATGACCCACAATCATCAACTCGATCAGGCGCTGACCGAGGCGATCCTAAAACGCGGAGAGTTCGATTACTTCGGCCTGATCGGATCACAGACTAAGCGCAAAAAGTTCGAACACCGCCTCAAGGCCAAAGGCTTCACCGACCAACAGATCGATAGCATGACCTGCCCGATGGGCGTCAAAGAGGTCAAAGGTAAGCTTCCGGCCGAGATAGCGGTATCGGTGGCCGCAGAGGTGATCGCTACATACAATGCAGCCTTCGGCAGCCACAAAGATCAGACGCCGGCAGAGACTCAGGTGGTCGAACGGTTGGCGATCTAAGCCATCGACTGACAGGGCTGGTTGCAATCCGGCCTGCAGGGCAACATCGGCCCTAACTCGACATTGAGACCGGTGCTTGGTCTCAACCGCCTACTGCCCCCATACCGACAGCAACAGCATTGCTAGCACAGAGACACCCGTAACATGACCAACACCACCAGATCTCAAGCCCACCGCTCCGCCCTTATCCATAGCCTCGGCGATCCCGACGAACTCGGCATCGACGCCTCGTTCGAGTACTTCGAGGACGGCCTGCTGGTGATCGAAGAGGGTCACGTTATTGCGGTCGGTGACGCGAGCAAGCTGTTGGCAACGCTGCCAGCGGGTACCGAAGTGATCGAGCATCAGCACAGCCTGCTTTGCCCTGGCTTTGTCGACACCCATATCCACTACCCACAGACCGGCATGATCGCCTCTTACGGCGAGCAGCTGCTCGATTGGCTGGAGAACTACACCTTCCCGACCGAACAGCACTTTAAAGACAAAGTGCACGCTGCCGGTGTGGCCGAGGTATTTTTGAACGAACTGTTACGTAACGGCACCACCACCGCGCTGGTGTTCGGCACCGTCCATCCCGAGTCGGTCGACGCCTTGTTTGAAGCCGCCGAAGCGCGCGACCTGCGGATGATCGCCGGCAAGGTGATGATGGATCGAAACGCACCCGAGTACCTGACAGACACTCCCGAATCGAGCTATCACGACTCCAAGGCATTGATCGAACGCTGGCACGGCAAGGGTCGACTGCACTACGCCGTCACCCCGCGCTTCGCTCCGACCAGCACCGGTGAGCAGCTGGCCGTTGCCGGTCAATTGCTACAGGAGCACCCGGGCGTCTATCTGCACACCCATTTGTCGGAAAATAACAACGAGATCGAATGGGTAAAGCAGCTATTCCCAGAGCGCAGCGGCTATCTTGATGTCTATGATCATCACAAGCTGCTCGGCGAGCGCTCGGTGTTCGCCCATGGTGTCCACCTGTGCGATTCCGAATGTGAGCGACTGGCCGAGACCGACTCGGCCCTGGCCTTCTGCCCCACCTCCAACCTGTTTCTGGGCAGCGGCCTGTTCGACCTGCCAAAGATGGAGTCTTATCAGATCAAGGTTGGCCTGGGGACCGATGTGGGTGCCGGCACCAGCTTCTCGATCCTGCAAACACTCAATGAAGCCTACAAAGTGATGCAGCTGCAGGGCCATAAATTGAACCCGTTCAAATCACTGTATCTGGCCACCCTCGGCGGCGCCAGGGCCCTTAAACTGGATCAGTCTATCGGCAGCTTCAGCCCCGGCAAAGAGGCCGACTTCGTGGTGCTCGATTACAATGCCACACCGCTGATACGCTTCCGGATGCAGCAGGCTAAAAGCCTCCAGGAACGGCTGTTCGTGCTGATGACGCTGGGTGACGATCGAGCGATCCGTCAGACTTTCGCGATGGGCGAGTCGGTTCATCGCAAGTAACCAGCCACCATGCATCAGCGCCCAATCAGTAGGCCATCCCCCTTTCGGGTGGATATGTTGTCAAAAAGCCTGGTGCCTGATCGCGCCCAGTTACTCATGGCTAATCTCAGCTGATGGGGCAGCCTTGTGGCCGACGATGGTGACTTGGCGCTGAGGGAACGGGATCTCTACGCCATGCTCTTTTAGCGCATACCAGATCATCAGCAACAGATCTGCGCTCACCCGGTTACGGCCATCATCAATATCCTCCATCCAAAACTCTATCAGGATGTCGATACCGGATTCTCCGAACTGTTTGATCTCCGCGTCAGGCTGTTCCTCTATCGGCAGCCCATCACCGCTGAGTACTTGAGGGTGGCCAGCGACAATCTTGCGCAGCAGCGGAAAGAGCATATCGAGATCGGTGCTGTAGGCCACCTGCAACTCCAGTGAGTAACGCTGCTTGGTGTTTTTATGAGTCCAGTTGATGAAGGTGCTGCTCATAAAGCGCTCATTGGGAACCATGATGTCCTTACCATCAAAGGTCTCGAGCGTCGTAGAACGCATTTTGAGCTCCCGTATCGTGCCGGCTTTTCCATCCTCCAGCTCGATGTAATCGCCAACAGTAAATGAACGGTCCAGTAACAGAATGATGCCGGATATGAAGTTGGAGGCGATGGATTGAAGGCCAAAGCCTAACCCGACCCCCAGAGCGCCGCCGAATACCGCCAGAGTCGTCAGGTTTATCCCCATCAGCTGCAACAGCAGGATGAATATGATAATGACCAGGATCACTTCAAACAGTTTGGCCAGCACCTCACGCGTACCCAGATCGAGCTCTTCCTGTTTGCGAATAATTCGACGACCGTTGGTTCTAAACAGCTGCCCGACCCAGAACAGCAGCGTCCCGAAAACGATAATC
Organism: Motiliproteus sp.; assembly: GCA_041555595.1. Classification (GTDB taxonomy): domain Bacteria; phylum Pseudomonadota; class Gammaproteobacteria; order Pseudomonadales; family Balneatricaceae; genus Motiliproteus. Next base: position 3,379 of record JBFFKD010000125.1, on the reverse strand, counting down.
CTGAGGACGCCATAGACTGAAACCTTGACGTTTCCGGCTTCCAGAGCGATCTCATCTAGATAGAGAGCGGCCACCTCCAGGAGATCAAAAATATGAAGAATCGACGCGGGAATCAGTATCCAGACCAACACCCGCTTAAGTAGTTTTTTTTGCACGAAGTGATTGAGCAAAGAGAAGAACATGAACACGACAGCGACACTCTGGCAGAGCTTAACCAGCTGGCTTTGCTGAAAAAGGTAGTCGCTCAAATCAACCGACAATGCCAGTGATAGAACCAACAGTAACGGAAACAGGAGTGCCCTGCTGTCGTACAGCCGACTCCTTAGCCCAATCAGCGTGCCGGGCTCCGACTCGGCATTAAAAATCGCACTGTTCTTGCGGATAAACGCTGACAGGCCATAAGCCAGAACCGTGCACAGAGTGATAACGGCTAACTGTGAATAGAACCCTGGGCTGCTGAGCCAGGAGAATACCATCCCGGGCAGTTTTTCTAGCTGGGCCAGAAGGTTTTCAAGTTCAAGGTTCACATTAAAGCTCCATATTAAAGGTGCAGCCATGCCACAAGGTTCAAGCAGCAGAGCCCATGGATAACGGGTCGGTTGATATGAGTCGCTTCTCCACAGCGGGGGCTGATGCGGTCCGTTCAACACAAACAGAGCAACGCTGCAGATTATCCGTAACCGAAGGCATCTATTTGAAACTTAACACTGATCAGTTTTTTTTGGGGGCTCAGCCTCTGTTATAGGGGATCCCTGACGTTGAGAATATAGGTGAACATCACGCTGAGGGTAGGGAATCTCAATGCCATGCTGATGAAATCGATCCCAAATATTGAGCATGATATGGCTGATTACGCTAGCGCGGCCATTGTGAGGGTCCCCGATCCAAAAACGCAACTCCAGATTGACGGCGCTATCACCAAAGTCTCGAACGAGGCACACCACCGGCGGATCAGTGAGCACTCGCGGGACGTCGTTGGCCGCCTCGGTGCAGAGTTGCATCGCTTTACGTAGATCGGACTTATAGTGAACACCTATCAGTTTACGCAACCGTATCAAGCTGTTGCTATGTGACCAGTTTTCGACACGCTGAGTGATCACCTCCTCATTCGGTATCAAGTGTTCGATACCATCTCGTGTCAGCACCGACACATAGCGAGCGCCTAGGGAGTTGACCGCGCCGTAGGTCGTGCCAACTGTGATCACATCGCCTGGTTTGATGGATTTATCAAGCAATAGGATGATGCCACTGACCAGGTTGGCAAAAATCTTTTGTAGCCCGAAGCCAAGCCCTACGCCAATGGCGCCACCGACCACGGTAAAGGCGGTCAGATCGATCCCGACGCTGCCGAGTCCGGCCAACACGGCAACGGTCAGGAGCGCTATCTTCAGTAATTTGGTAAACAGCACCTGTACCGAAGGGGTGATGCTGCTGATGCGCCTGATCCGCTGTTCGAACACCTCCGATGCTGCCGTCGCCATCCAAAGTAACAGGCTCAACACTACTACTGCCTTAATCACTGAGAGCAGCGAGAAGCGGCTATCTCCCAGTTCGATTGCAGCGCTATCGAGTAGCGTCGTGGCTGGTTCAAGCAGGTTTAGAATGTTTAACGCAGCGATGCTCCAGGCACAAAGGGCTAACAAGTTAGCGACGGCAGGATTTCGTATCTGCAGCGAAAGCGCTTTAATTAACGTCCAAGCGCTCAACAAGCTAACGGTTATCGTTAGCAGGTTGTTCGCCAGATTAGCGCTATTAAAGATCAATACTGCGAGCCACTGCAGCGCTAGCCAAGACAGAGGGAACGCAACTGATGCTATCGCTGCGAACGGGCTATGGAACGCGGGTGAGCTTCGTAGCCGCCAAGCCTCTATGGCGGCTCTAATACTTGGCGATAGCCACAATGACAAGATCCATAGCAGTACGATCACAACCAGTTGAAGCAGGTTGTCCGTTACTAAAACTTGGCTCTCGAGCCAGTGTTTAGAGTGCTGAAACCGTTGAGCCAGATCGATATTGTCCAACAAACCATTCAGATCCATTACCGTTTACCCACCAGATTGGAAAAAACCGTATGCAGGTCGTCTGAGGCACTGCTTTGGTCGAGGCTGAGTTTGTGCTCGATGTGATCGAGATGATCCATCATCAAGCGTACCGCTTTCTGCTTGTCTCGCTGCTCGATGGCGGCGATCAATTCGAAGTGTTCGTCGTAGCAGCAATGCGATTTAGCACCGCTCTCGTATAGAGCAATGATCAGCGAACACTGTGATACCAGGCTGCGCTGAAAACTAAGTAATGGCGGATTATTGGCCATAAGCGCCAAGTGTAGATGAAACTCACCCGATAACCGAATACCGGCACCGCGATCACCACCAGAGAAACTCTGCTGCTCGTCAACGACCAGTTGCTTGATCTGTGCTAACTGCTCAGGCTGGGCATGATCGATCGCCAGCTCGATCACCGCTTTCTCAACGATGCGACGCGCAAATAGAATCTGCCGCGCGTCTTCGATCGTTGGGCTGGCCACCACGGCACCGCGATTGGGACGCAACACTACCACCTGTTCGTGCCCCAAACGCGACAAAGCTCGACGGATAATGGTGCGGCTGACACCAAAAATCTCTCCTAACGACTCTTCGTTGAGTTTGGTCGCCGGTGCCAGGCGCTGCTCGAGGATGGCATCAAAGATATGCGCGTAGACCCGTTCGTCCTGAGTAGCACTGGTTTTACGGCCGGCCACATTAGCTATTTTCTGTAACGATTGATTCATAGCTTTGTTTTCAGGCTGTAAGTTAGCACGTTGTGAGGGATCACTTTTTGTACCGAAAAAAACTCTAAAACGATACCTAAATACCCATTTTTTTGTACACAACCAAACACCATCATGGACACCGCAGCACAGCTCAATCGACCAAATTTCATTGAAAACGTATATGCTGACCGCGATCTTCATCGGTAAGTTTATTTTGCTATCGTCGATAGCTCACTTCCACTAGCGGCTCTGCTAGTGGGGCCTTTAATCGTTTCAGCGCCGGACTGTTTGTTAGCGCAGGCACGGCTGTGTTGTTTAGAAATATTTAGATTTGAATACGTGAAGGTTAATAACCGGCTCCATTTGAATGACTTAGTTACCGTTGAACCTTAATCGGCCACATCGCCAACAGCGTCGTTAGCTTGGTGGTTAATCCAGTCTGTTATTTTATATTTTTAGCTCAGCCATAATCATCAGCTCGGTGCAGATTCCACACTCAATTTCAACCCTTTCAATGCGCTGACAGACCCGTATAATGCCCGCCTTTCGCCGCCACTATCAACCGATAGCCGTGGCGATTCAAACCTCTTCGAACAACGGATCTACGGTGCATCGATAACGTTATTTTTT
>JBFFKD010000124.1:0-7187 GCA_041555595.1 Motiliproteus sp. | reverse complement strand
TTCGTTTATAACAGAGTACGATGCCTGGGCTCCAATAAGCCCCGACCATAAGAAGACGTCGACGAAAGGAACCACCCAGACGTGAAGTATCTAAAAACGCTGAACGCAATCCACGCCAAACTTGGTCGCTTAGGCGACCTTCCCGTTTTCAGCGCGACCGTTAACCGAATCCAACAGATCAGCAGCTCGAAAGAGGCCGATGCGATGGCGCTGGCCATGGCGGTGATGAAAGACGCCAACCTTTCAGCTCGACTGCTGCGCCTAGCCAACTCGACCCACTACAACCGCAGCAGCACCCGTATCAACGTAATTTCGCGCGCGGTGATCATGATCGGCTTCGACGAGATCAAAAACCTTTCGTTTACTCTCAAGCTGATAGAAGCATTCAACAAGACCAACCCTAACACCGATGTCAGCGCCCTGCTGATGCGCTCTTTTCTGACCGCTGCGATCAGCCGCGAGATCGGTATTCAGGCCAAAATTGATGATATCGAAGAAACTTATACCTGCGGCCTACTCCACGGCCTCGGGGAGATCATATTTGCCTGTACCCTGACCGATGAGTATGACCGCTTACTGAAGCTACAGCGCAGTAGCGACACCCCCTGGAAGCGAATTCAATTGGATGAGATTGGTGGCCATTTCAGCGATATCGGACAGGAGCTAGCTCAAAGCTGGGGATTCCCACCTGCCGTCGTTCAATCGATGGACTCCATGACCGCCGATGCCCCCAAGGGCAATACCCGACGTAACTTCGAGATCACCTCGACCGTCGACAAGATGCTGCAGCAGCTTTACAACCAGGGCAAACCAGGCAGCATCCGCTTTGCTGACCTGATGAACAAACTGGCCGAGACCACCGGCACCTCACTAGATACGGTTAACAAGTCGCTGAGTCAGGGCTACAAGATGGTCTGCGATATGGCCAGCGAATACGGCCTCTCATCCAGCAGCCTGAACCCACCACTGCGAGATAGCGGCGACAACGATCTGGATGAGTTCGCACGTAAAGCCTCTTTCTACATCCACTCGCAGATCCAAGCCAGTCCGACCCAACAACAACTCACTCCAGCACCCGCTACAGAGTTACTCGAAAATCCATCCGAGCGCGCCCAGATTCAGCTCAACTATCTGCAAGAGATTGGTGATCTGGTCACCAAGAACACCCCGACACCGCAGTTACTCAACAAGGTGATCGAAGGCGTCGTCGCTAGCACCAGCTGTGATCGTGCAGCTTTCGTAATGATTAGCAAAGACCGCCGGCAACTGATCATGAGACTGGGTGATGGCAACTGTATCGATGACCTCAAGAGCTACTTCGACATCAAGCTCGGCGAAGGTGATGACTTCTTTTTTAAGGTCCTGTCCAAGCAGATGACGCTACTGGTTACCGACACCCAAGAGAGCGGCTGGGCCGAACGATTGCCGGAATCTTTTCTGACCCAAGCCAACCCCAACGGATTTATTATGGCGCCGCTATTGGCAGGAAAAAGAGTGATCGGGTTCTTGTATGCCGATCGCTTGATACAGAGCGGACCGATCGACCAGGAGGCCTTTCGGATTTTCAACCAATTCTATATGCAGGCCAAGATGGCGCTGGCCTATGCCAGCCAGAATCCTGCATCCAAATAACAATCCGCCAGGCTACGCTACCACGGATCCCGGCACCGAACCGGACGGATCCAACGACTGCACCAGCTGCACATAAGGAGGCACCGGCTGCAGCAGCTTAAACCCCACCGCATAACCTAAATTCTGCTGCAGCGGCTGCAGGTATACCACCACACCATCAAGCTTGAAGAAGCAGGTCCCATGCCGGCAAGGCGTCACTATATCGACCCGAACAGGCTCCCCGACCACCAACTCTTTGGCGACGATCACATTTAAGCCTTCAGCAGAAACATTATCGGTACTACCGGATAGATGCTCACCATTTAAACGCACCAGAGTGGCTTTCCAGACAACCGGTACCCGAGCTAACTTTCGATGCATGCTTTCCACGACCCTACCCTCTACCGCTAAATCTGTTCAAAATATAACCGATTTAGCTCAGGCTTTCTTTGATCCAGGTCTAGCCGATCAAACTCGCACCCTGTTTATTTCTGGCATCTGCTCAGCAGCTCACTTTAGCAGCGGCGCCAACGGACCTGCAGGCAGCTCATCCAGAGCTCTATTAGAGAGCCCGCGTAGCATCTCCAGCTTACTCTTCTCGTCGCCACTGACCGGCAAGCGCTGCGCCAGGCGCAGATAACGCTGGTACATCTTCATCCGCTCATCGCTGCGGCTTGGCGTATCGCGCGCCGCTTCCAAAAACAGCTGAGACAGATTCAACAATGCCCGCGCGTTATTAGGGTCATATTCAAACGCCAGGCCAAAATAGCGGACCGCCTGGCCGGGTTTATCGGCCATATAATTACGCACCCCGATGCGATTGACCTTAGCGCTCATCACCGGATCAACCTTACTCGCCACTTTATCTTCGGTCGCTCCAGCACTGACCGGTGACGGCATCGCCGGAATCGTTTCATCGAGCATTTTGGCACGCATCTGCTCCAGATCGACATCATCACCATTTAATTCGGCATACTGTAACGCGCGCTCATAACAACGCTGTGCCGCATCTGCATCGCCCAACGATTCCTGCACTTTGGCTCGCATCAACTGCGACTGAATTCTAACCTCATGCTCTCGATGAAACCTCTGCCCAGCACGCTCCAGCAAGCTCTCTATCTCGTTCAACTTATCCTGCTTCTCGACCCCGTCAGCCTGCTCCATCTGCAAACGCTGGACGTTGGCCAATTTAAAATAGGGGGCTGGACTATCGAGACAACTACTCTCTCCCAACCGAATACAGCGACGATACGCCTTCTCGGCCTGAGACAGGTCCTGGGTACGCATCGATAATCGCCCTAACTCCAACTGCCGCTTAATCGCCAACGGTGACTGCGATACCGCTTTCTTCAACACCTGCTGAGCCTGATCCAACTCGCCCATCGCCTCATATACCCGAGCCTGCAGGTCATACGCCGGAATCAATAGTGGATGTAGACTCAACAGTCGCTGTAACAGCTCCTGGGCCGGATCAAACTCGCCCAAGCGATAGTGACACTCGGCCAACTGATAACCGGACAGCAAGCCGGAGTCGGCCAGATAGAGAGGCTCGAACACCGCCTTGGCTGCATCATACTGCTGCTGATCTAACAACAGCCGCCCCTTGATCAACTGAGCCTGAGGGTAATTAGCATCCAAGGGTTTTAACAAAGAGTCGCAAAGCTTCACCGCACGGTTGATCGCTTTACGCTCAATTGCCCGCTCAATCGGCTCGAGCACTGCACGATGAACACACAATTGATGGATCCGCTTGCCTAGAGCACTAAGAGTAAAAGGCTTGGTCAGCAGCTCATCGGGCTGGATCTCGATCGCAAACAACACCGATTGCTGCGAAGAATCGCTGGTCATTAAAATCCAGGAACAGGTCGGCTTTATCAGACCTTTGTAACGCGCTTCTTCGAGCAACTGCAGGCCTGAGTAGGAATCGTTGAAATTGTGGCCGATAAGAACGATATCAAAATCACCGGCAACGATATCTTCCAGAATACGAGGAGAGATGGAGACGGCCGTGACCGAGGCAAACCCCATGCTTTGCAGCATGCTTTTTACCGTCGCACGCAAATTACCACTACTGTCGATCAGCAACACCGATTTATTGCTGTAATCCACACTGCCTGCCAAGCTAAAGCTCTCCTTAAACACCCCCTACGGGCTCAACACTTGTGCATACAACCAGCACAAAACAGCTGCACTGGCCAAAATTAACCGCAAATTTTGCGCCGCCCATTGTACCCTTCAAGCCATCCTTGGCGCATTACCCTTTCGCTCTCTTTTGGCACAGTATTTAGCGGTTCTATAACACGGACCCTAGCCCTGCGTTACATTGGCTTTTACCGACCATCTACGACAAAAGTCTCGCGACAGCTAATCATGCAGGTGCTACCGTTGGCATCAAGTCCACTCAAACAATAAGGACCTGCGCCCAACGCCCTCAGCCACCACTCCAGCGGCATTTTTTGCCATACAAGAGTGCGAGACCAGGGTCGCCAGAGATAATAAGATCGGCAAGAGCACCCCCTCTATCTGCTCCGCGCCTACAGTATGGAATGAGACGATGACGACCACTTTTATCAGCCATCAGGATTGCGGCCTTCATAACATGGGGCCCGAGCACCCAGAAAGCCCGATCAGACTACTGGCAATCAACCGCCAACTCGAACGCACCGGCCTCAAGGACCATCTTCAACAGCTACAAGCCGTCCACGTCCTTGAAGAACAGATCCAACTCGCACACGCGCCGCTGCACTCCAAACGACTAGAGATGAAGCTCCCCGACAAAGGGGTAATCTATACCGATGACGATACCGCCCTGTGCCCGCAATCCCTGCATGCGGCAAGCCTTGCTGCAGGCGCTACGATCATGGGGGTTAACCGGGTACTCAGCGGCAAAGCCGACAACGTATTTTGCGCCGTCCGGCCGCCCGGACATCATGCCGAGCACAACCTGGCGATGGGTTTTTGCTTTTACAATAATGTTGCGATTGGTGCCCTACACGCACTCCAACAGCCGGGAATAGAGCGTGTCGCGATCCTGGATTTCGACGTTCACCACGGCAACGGCACCGTCGATATCTTCAAAGACAAACCGGAAGTTCTGGTCTGCTCAACCTTCCAACACCCCTTCTATCCCGAGCGTTACAGTGACATCGCGCGCCCTAACATCATTAACTGCCCGTTAGAAGCCCATAGCGACGGCCTCTGCTTCCGACAAACGGTAGAAGCCAACTGGCTGCCTGCGCTACAACAACACAAGCCCGATCTGATAATCATCTCAGCTGGATTTGATGCTCACTGGGAAGATCCGATGGCAGATCTTAAACTCAACGAGGAGGATTACCGCTGGGTTACACAGCTACTGATGGATGTGGCCCGCACCTACTCACAGGGTCGAGTGGTATCGGTACTCGAAGGCGGCTACAACCCCAGCTCGCTGGCATATAGCGTACAGGCACATATCGAAGCCCTGCTGGGCTACTGATCGCAGCTGCGACAGAAGCTGTAGCCCAGCTATAGAGTCAGACTGGGCGATACACCTTCACATTGGTGTAGCCCTGATCTTTCAGATAGAGCGCATGCAGCTGACTCATCACACCTCGATCACAGTAGAGCAGATAGTCACGCGCAGCATCGAGCTTGGCAAACTCGGTTGCCAGGTTATAGAACGGGATTTTCACCAACTCCACACCGTCGACCGTAAGCGGATCGCGCTCCTCTTCATCGGGGTGGCGCACGTCGATAATCACCTCTGCTGACGTGACCTGCTGCTGCGTCTCCACCTCGACCTGACTCTGTGCCTCAGCCTCAATTTGATCGATCCGCATCGCCTGCGCACTAACAATCGCCTGCTCCAGCACTTCAAAGTCGAACTCGGCCTCCTCCTTCTCGATCCGGTCCAACTTGGCATGAGTGGTCGGTCGATCAGAGATCACTCCACAATACTCAGGCATACTCTTAGCAAAATCATAAGTACCGATCGCCTTAGCCGTATCCACGATATCCTGCTTATCGGTCACGATAAGCGGCCGCAACACCAGCGTATTGATCACCGAGTCGATCACCGCCAAGTTCGGCAGAGTCTGACTCGAGACCTGCGCCACACTCTCGCCGGTCACTATCGCCTCTATCTTAAGCCGTTCAGCCACTCGTGCGCCGGCTCGCATCATCATCCGCTTGAGCACGACCCCCATCTGCGAATGGTGCACCTTGGTCAAAATCTCCGCCACTACCGCCTCAAACGGCACCGTGACAAACTTAACCCGATGCGACGAGCCGTACTTTTTCCACAGAAAGTGGGATACCTGCTTAACCCCAGTCTCATGTGCAGCGCCGCCAAGATTAAAGAAGCAATAGTGAGTCTTACAACCGCGCTTCATCGTCATATAGCTCGATACGGTGGAATCAAACCCACCCGAGATCAGCGATAACACCCCCTCCTGACTCCCCAGCGGGAAGCCGCCTAAACCAGGGTAGCGCTGCTCCACCACAAATAACGACTGATCACGCACCTCTAGACTGACAGTAACCTCAGGGGTATGCAGATCCACTCCTGCCGCCTCGGTATGCTGTAGCAACCCGCCACCGACATAACGCGCCAGATCATTTGAGGTAAAGTCGTGCTTACCGGCTCGCTTAACCCGCACCACAAAACGCTTCCCCACCAACCGCTGCGCATAGACTTCGCGCGTTAGTTGAAACACCTCTTCGAAGGTTCCCAATGGGTACTGCTTAACCTCCAGAAAATAGGCGATGCCGGGGGTACGCTGCAGCGCATCGATAAGCGCAGCGATCTTATCCGCGTCTTCAACCTGGGTTTCAACAATGATCTTATCCCACTGACCACTGACATGAGCGCGCTCATCGATGCGTCGCAAGATCACCTGTAGGTTCGATTGCAACCGCTGGATAAAACGCTTACGAACCGGCTTGCTCTTGATGGTAATTTCGGGAAACAACTTGACGATGAACTTCATGCGGATCAAACCTGACGGAGATGATAAAGGGGGCAATTATACCCAAACCGAGATAGCAGAACTATGCGCCGAGATCAGCGGGTCTAGAACAGCATGACCGTAGCACCATAACAAGAAACAGACCTCCCGCTAATAACTGTGAGGATGGCTTATCGCCGCACAGCTCACATCGGGAGCCACTACCGCATCTATATTACGGCCTCGCCAACTCGACTCGAACCTGGCCAACCCTGCGCTGACACAGATAGCTAGAAAACAAAAAAGCCCACCAACAAGTTGGCAGGCTTTTTCATTATATGGCGCACCCGAGAGGATTCGAACCTCTGACCGCTCGGTTCGTAGCCGAGTACTCTATCCAGCTGAGCTACGGGTGCATAAACTGCTTGGCTTATTTCGACATTACGCCGAACTGCCCGCTTCTTAACGAAGCACAAACCGATTCACTATCGATCTGCTTGAAAAAGTGGCGCACCCGAGAGGATTCGAACCTCTGACCGCTCGGTTCGTAGCCGAGTACTCTATCCAGCTGAGCTACGGGTGCACAGTCGTTGTTTAAATGGCGGAGAGCGAGGGATTCGAACCCTCGATAAGATTTCTCCTATACAC
>JBFFKD010000123.1:0-7249 GCA_041555595.1 Motiliproteus sp. | reverse complement strand
TTAGAAAACCAAACACCCCCTTTTGAGTGGCGGCAACCGCGTCTGCTATCGATCCCTGGGCGGTGATGATGATCACCGGCAATCCCGGATGACGTTGCTGGATCTGGTCGAACAGTTCGATGCCATCCATTCCGTCCATTCGCAGGTCGCTGATCACTAGGGCGACCGACTCTCGCTCCAGAAGAGCCAGTGCGTCACTGCCGCAAATGGCGGTGGAGACGTTATATCCTTCGGCCTCGAGTCTGAGCACCAGAAGTCGCATCAGGCTCTCGTCGTCGTCGACCAATAATAATTGAGGAGAGTGAGCGGTCATGGATTGGCAGGCCTGTTGCTGTCTTCTTGGCGGATGGACGGGGGATCTGTTTTGCGACCCTTGAGGCTTCGTTCCAGGTTGGTCAGCGCGTTGATTTTGGCTTCGAGTTGATCCGCTTTATCCTGACTGCGTTGCTGCTGCAGATTCGCCTGCTGCAATAGTCGTTGGCTCTGTTCAAGCTGTTGATTGATCTTCTGCATCCTTTGGTGATGGTTGATCAGGGTCTGATTGTGCGCTTGTAATAGTAGCAATAGCCCTTGCAGCTGGCTGTGTGGAAATTGCTGAAGTAATTGGCGGAAGCCATCGCGCGCGACAATCCAGCCATGACGTTGGCCGCTCTGTTGCTGAAGCAGCAGATATTTGAAACGAGCGATGGTGGTGCCAGTTTGCACCCTGGTTGGGCGCTCTGCTAGGTCTGAAGATGGCTGTTGAGAGAGTGCTTGCGGCGATCGTTGTTGCGGTTCGTTTATTGGAATCGGTTCGGCAACTACCGATGAAGGCAGTTTTTGTGCAACGTCTGCTACAGGTTCCGATCTGTTGAGTTCCGGCGAGAGTGACCGGGCTGCGCTAGATGCGGTGACTTTCGATCCCGAGCTTTGTGTCTGTGTTTGTCGTTGCTGGAGTTGTTCGAATGCCTGTTCCGGTGTTAGCTGGATCTGTTGCTCGAGCACTGACAGCCAATCTTGTAATGAGGTGGCATCGTTGGTCCCGGAATTTAAGATATCGGTTTTTACCCCATCGTTCGCTGGATGATCAATCGGGTCGAGTTGCCAGTCATTGGCATGACCGAAACCAGACTTGCAGCCAACCAGCGCTGTGCCCAACAAAGAAACGAGCAACAATCGGGAGATGATGGTTGTTAATGTCAGGTTTTCTCGTGCAGAGTTCATCCGGGGAGGCCGTTATTTGATTCTGTAAGATGGCCTTCAACATGCACTGAGCTGGCGCTGTGATGTTCGCTGTCAGATATCACCGGTAAGGTTATTTGAAAGCAACTGCTCCACCCCGCTTTATCGATCAACTCGAGCGTTCCTCCCTGGGCTTGAATACATTCACGCGCGACGCTAAGGCCGATACCGGAACCTTTGATCGCTCCGTCACGGCTGGCGCTGCCTTGATAAAATGGTCGAAATATCCGGCTAGACTCCTCGGTGGCTATAGGTTGTCCGCTGTTGGCGATGTAGACCTGGAAATTATTGTCCACGCTCTGCCAGCCGATCAAAACGGTTCCCTCTTGATCGCAGTAATTGACCGCATTGGAGATCAAATTATCCAGTGCGGTTTTAAACTTACCCGGATCTGCAAAGCAGCACTGGGACTTAGCAGGTAACTGAAGCCGTAGTTGTCGCCGTTCAATCTGTACGTGATACGAAGTCAGAAGCTCTTGGCATAAAGGCAATAACGCTACCTGTTGGTAGTGTAGCGATGACTGCTCCAAGCTGTGGTTGAAATCGAGCATATTTTCGATCAGCCGTTGAAGTTCGCGGCTGTTCTGCTGAATGATGCCGATCACCTCCTGCTGTTTTTCATCTAAGTCGCCTAGGACCCCCTCAACCATCAGGTCGGCGCCTTCGCGCAAACTTGCCAGCGGGGTTTTCAGCTCGTGTGACATATGACGTAGGAACTGACGTTTTTGCTCTTCAAGCTGATCGAGTTGATCGCGTAACCAGTCTAGTTGTTGCCCCAGTGCACGTAACTCCACCGGTCCACTGATGCAGATCTGTTGTTGTCGTTCACCGTCTCCCAGAGCCCGAATTTTGTGCTCAATCTGTCGAATCGGCGTATTGATCCAATAGATTAGAAGTAGCGCTGCCGCTAGAGTGAGTGCCGCCACCAGAATCAGCCAATTACGTAGCGAGGTTTTAAGGCGGTTGACCTGCTGCACCTGCAGCTTGAGCTGCCGGTCAACATGCTCGGTGACGGCACGCTGCAGTTGGCGATTGTGTTGATTAATAAGGTCAAACTGGGCAAGTAGCGAGTAACTGTCCGGGTATTGCCTATCGAACGACTGAACGCCCTCGGCGATCATGATTAACTGATTGGACAGGGTTTGGGTGATCTGTTGCAGAGTTGAATCGAGCTGCTGCTCTAACAGATCTAGTTCGTGGTGGCTGGTAGCCAAGGTTGTCTCAAATAGAGGCAGCAGCTTGGCATCGTCTAGGGTCGCGTACTGCCGTGCTAGCCGCTCTAAATCAACCAGATCGGTTTGCAAACGCTGGCTCTGTCGGGTCAGCGCGACGAGTTCTCGGGTAACGGTATTAGCGTTGACTGCCTGCTGATCGAGGGCCTGGACGGTATATAAAATGGCCGCGCACAGCGGCGCTATGACGATAGTGATACCGATCAAGACCAGCTGAACAATGGATTTTGGGCGCCATGGCATTGGGAGATGCTGTTTTGTTGTTCAAAAAACGATCAATTATTCTACTGTGATGCTGAGGCCAGCTCAATGGCCATTAGGCTTTAGTGCGGTAGATTGGGAGGGGCTTGGTAAGACACCCTTTGTAACCAATGGCTTGTCCACCGTTGGAGGTGCGATTTATTTGGGGGGGCTTAGAGCACAAACGTTCGACCTGGCGCTAGCGATTACTGTCGTTATTGCCCGATTCGATGAGCTTAAACTCAACTCCCAGGCGCGCCGCTTCAGCTTGCCATTGCGGTAGTTCTGAGTTCGGGACTGAGGCCTCAATAGTTACCGCTGTGGTGTAATCGACCATGATAATCGAACCATCGTGGTCGCCAAACCAGTACCGTAGGTACTGCTCCTGAGCGAAATCACAGCATACCTGGATTCGTTGTTGTCGCTGTAATGGCCGGCAACTAAGTTGCTCTATGGCCGTCTGCGCTGCCTGACTGTAAGCGCGAACAAGTCCACCTGCGCCCAGTTTGATGCCGCCAAAATAGCGAATTACGACCACCATCAGATCGCCGATATGCTTGTGTTGCAAGACGTTAAGAATCGGCTTTCCCGCAGTGCCCCCCGGCTCACCGTCATCGGAAAAGGCTTGGCTTCGAGGAGCCTGTGGAGCTCCGAGCAGATAAGCCCAGCAGTGATGGCGGGCATCAGGATAGTCGACTTTGGCCTGCGCCAGCCATTGCATTGCCTGTTCACGGTCGGCAGCAAAAGCCGCCCTAGCAATAAATCGACTCTTCTTTATCACGGTCTCAACCTCTACCGGCGATTGCGCTACAGAGTATGCGTAATCAATTGCTGCTGAGGGTTCAAGTGCGGGCATGTGAGACTCCAAAATCGGTAGTGGCAGGGTAACACTGACGCAATATCGGCGACAAAAAAGTGTTGTCTGCTATGGCGAAGAGATGCTGTTGCTACTGCTTCTTGCGAGAGGCATAACCGTACCAGTCCAGCCTTGGAGCCAGCCAGGGTTCTAGTGGTCTCTATAGTCGCGGGATATCTGGTAATCGGCGTAGCGGCATAGATGGAGTGATTGGAGGACAGAGGAGGGATGAAGTAGATATTTACAACCCAATGAAAACGCTAAACTGGGTCTTGTATGCACTTGGCTGTTGAGGGGCGGTGTTTACTTCTAGCTTGCCCTGGTAGGACTCTACGATCATTTTGCAGATAGAAAGGCCTAATCCAAAGCCTTCGATAGATTCATCGACTCTGGTGCCTCGACCCATCAAAGCTGCGACCAAGTTTTCAGGGAACGGCTGACCATCATTGGACACGGTTAATTGCAGCTGTGTTGATTGCTGATGGAGTTTAATTCCCACTCGCTTATCGCTGAACTTACAGGCATTGTCAGCAAGGTTGCCTATCAGTTCTAGCATGTCATCTCGATCTAAGGGCAGCTCAGCTAAGTCTTCCATTTGCAGCTCGATAGTCTTATCCGGATATATCCGACCAAGCATATCTATCATCACAGGTAGATCAGTGGTTGGATTAAAGTGTCGACCTGGCTGCGAATCCCCAGCGATTCTGGCTCTTTTCATCTCTCTATCTGTTAATCGCTGAATCTCCGTCAGCGTGTTTTGGTAGTCTTGTTGGTGCTCTCTGGGCAGGTTGCCTTGCTGCAACGTGAGGCGTTGCAAGTAGCGCTTGAGCTCATGAGCCAGGTTCCCCATCGCCGTACGTGACCTTGTTGTGCGTTGGTGTAAACGCTCGAGCAGCTGATTGATCTCTTCAGTTAGCGGCTGGATTTCAGCAGGGGCCTGTTGCGATAGATTGGCAATATCACCCTGTTTTAGCTGGCGAATATCGGCTCGTAAACGATCGAGACTGATAAACCCTTTGCGGATTAACATTTTTTGTACCAGCAGCAGCAGCACAAAGGCGATAGCCATGACCCCGTAGAGGATAAAACTAAACTGCCGCCATTGGCGTTCTAAGGGGGCTATGTCTTCAGCGATCCAGAGGTTGATTGCCACTCCTCGCTTTTTTATACCTTGTTGCCAGATTAGCCAATGCTCACCCTGATGATGTCGATGGGTTAGTTGGTCGGCTCCGGTTTCAATGGATTTGACCGTTGGGCGTTGCTCCCACAGTGAGCGTGATCTCAGCTGTTGGGTTGCTACAAAAACTTGGTAGTAATGACCCGAGTTAACACGTTGGTAGATCAACGGAAGATTTTGAGTATGGATAACCCATTCGCCGGTTGGCGTCTGATCCAACGCCTTGATCAGGTTATCCGCATCATGTTGCAGCCGTGTCGCCACAAAGGTTTGGCTGAGTTGTTTGACACCGTAATCGGCGAGCATCGCTAATACTACAAAGCTGGCCAGTAGCGACCCTACCAGCCCGTTACGAATGCCTGATTCTATCGATCTCAAGGCTCGATATGTCCAAGTTTATAGCCTTGGCCTCGATGGGTTTCGATCAGAGCTTTACCGAATCGCTGGCGTAAACGATTGACATAAACCTCAACCACATTACTGTCGCGCTGTAGATCCTCCTCATAGATGTGATCATTGATCTCCGACTTAGAGATAATCCGTTGTGGATTCATGAGTAGAAGCCGCATCAGGCGATATTCGATTCCACCCAGTTGTTCTGGTTCATGGCTGTTTACGCTCAACTGCTGGCTATCTGTATTGAGGCTCAGGCCTGCATAATTGAGGGTGTTTTCCGCATAGCCATGATGACGTCGGATCACCGCTTCGAGCCTTGCTTGCAACTCCTCCATATGAAACGGTTTGCCCAGATAGTCATCTGCCCCCGCCTTGAGTCCGTCGACCCGCTCATTCCAGCTATCCCTGGCCGTTAAGATCAATACAGGCGTGTTGTTGTCGTTTTGACGCCAGTGACTAAGCACCTCCAGGCCGGGACGGCGGGGCAGTCCCAGATCCAGCACGATTAAATCAAACGATTCTTCGTTACCGATAAATTCGGCATCAACGCCATCATGGCTGAGCTCTACGGCATAGCCTGCACGGTTTAAGGCGGTTTTGATCTCTTGTGCAAGAGGCTGATCGTCCTCCACTAACAGTATGCGCATTCCTTGCTCCTGTTATGTGTGGTTAGATTGAATCCATCACTGTTCATCACCTAACCACTCATTGGTATTTGCATCGATCAGGTATTCACGGACAACGCCGTTGCTATCGATGATCTCTAACTCATAGACCCATCGCCCGTGCTCGTACTCTAACTCTAGGTCAATCAAGCGTCCTTGCAGCTGCGGCTGGTGAGTCTTCAAAATTTGCTCTAGCGGCAGTACTTTTCCTTGCTCCACCAGCGGCACCACATCATCTTGATCCAACGGACTGGCGCTCGCACTACTCAACCACCAGACTGTTGCTAGCGGACTAGTCATCCCAACGGCCAAAGCCAGGAATACTGACCTGATCTTCATCGAAATCTCCTCGCGTGGCGTTGGTGTGGCAGGCATCGCATTGGCTGAAGGAGCCCACCTGCTCATTTCCTTGTACCATCCGCTTTGGAACTTCATCGTGCTCCCTGACAAAAAATGGCAGTTCGGTGATTCGAAGCGGCACTGTACGGCTATCAATAGTGGCGGCATAGCGTAGGTTCGCATAACGTCCATTATCGGCTGAATTATTGATCAAAAAGCTTTCAATTTGTAGATTATCTTGCTGATCTAACTCGGCATTTTCACCAAAGTGATCTTCCAATCCTGCCATCACAGCCTTCCAACTGGCAGCCGGTAGCAGGTTAGCAGGATAGACTAGGTGGCAGCTACCACACTCCTGAGTGTATAGCGGGTCTAACGCAGCGCTAGCTCTTGAGAAGCCATACTCTTGATGCTCCCCCTCTCGCTCATGACCTTCTCGATCGGCGCGCACATCGCTGCTCGAAAGCCCCCAGATACCGATAGCGAGTGAACCTGTTAACAAAATACCGCCTAGGGTCCAACGCCAAGTTGATAATGGTTCTACCATGATAAAATCTCCACTATTGAGTTTGTAACCAGGTTAAAAAATCACCTTTTTCCTGCGGCGAGCACTCCCGCCCCAAGGTCCATTTACAATTGCGTTTAAGCCACTTCTTGATGGTTTTTTCGTTGCTAAGGCGCTCGCGGTTAATCGACGGCGCTAAGGGGTGAATGGTTTTCCCCGTTTTCTGGTGCTTGCCTTGCCTTTTAGGGTCTAAGGTGTGGCAGTTGCTACAACTTCGCCCCTCGTGCTTACTTAGCCATAGCTGTTCGCCTCCAGAGGCTGAAAATAGCTTGGCTCCCTGGCTTCGATAATCACTTAGCAGCCCTTCAACAGCGGATGCATGGCTGGCTGTCCCTGATGCCACCAATGTTGCAGCCACAATGGTGATGACGATCTGCTTGTTCATGATGGATCTCCTTCGGTGTTTTTTTTCCGGCCGGTCAGCATGGCTAAAATCAGATTTTCTCGATGCAGCAAGCTACTAACCAAGACCCCTGCCACATGGATAACAACCAACAGCAACATGGTGTTGGCGAGGAACTCATGAATCTCCTCAAGCACGTCATCGGATAGCTGGGA
>JBFFKD010000122.1:0-7282 GCA_041555595.1 Motiliproteus sp. | reverse complement strand
GCGTCCCTGTGCGGGCCTGCATTCATGGAAAACGCGGTGGCGCTGGATGTCGAAGCGGCCGGTTTACGATTGTGGGGCTGGGTTGGGCTGCCATCGTTCTCGCGTTCGCAGGCCGATCTGCAGTATTTCTTCGTCAACGGTCGAGCGATTCGCGATAAATTAGTGGCGCACGCGATCCGCCAAGCTTATCGCGATGTCCTTTATAGTGGCCGTCACTCGACCTTTGTACTGTTTCTTGAACTCAATCCTGCCGATGTCGACGTTAATGTTCATCCCACCAAGCACGAGGTGCGGTTCCGCGATGGTCGATTGGTACACGACTTTCTGTTCCGTACCCTGCATCGCGGGCTGGCCGCGGTAACTCCGTCGGATCAGGTCGGTGCTGATGGGGGGGAGTCCGCTGCGCTCTTGCAGTCGCAGCCGCTCGAAACGCAGCCGCTGCAACAGCAGCAATCGATGTCGCTGTCGTATGCGCGTTCAACCGAACCGCGCACTGCGCAGACTGCCGATCAGGTGCAGGAGCAGATTTCGGTCTATGGGTCGCTTCATCCCAATGCCCTGAGCCAAGCTGGTCCGGCGTTTGCTGCTGCATTTTCTACCACCACTGGCGAGGTGTTTGATCCATCGATGGCCAGTGTCTTGCCGGAGGGTGATGATACCGAAGCGCCGCCGTTGGGGTTTGCGCTGGCGCAGCTGCACGGGGTTTATATTCTGGCGCAGAACGCTCAGGGAATGATTCTGGTTGATATGCACGCGGCCCACGAGCGGGTGGTGTACGAACGGATGAAGCAGTCGTATGCCGAGCAGGGGATTACCTCGCAGCCGCTGCTGGTCCCACAATCGCTGGCAGTTAGTTCGCACGAAGGCGATTGCGCTGAAGAGTTTGCAGAGCTGTTTGCCCGGCTCGGGTTTGAGCTGGAGCGAATGAGCGAAGAGTCACTGGTGATAAGGCAGGTGCCGGCGCTGCTAAAAAATGGCAATGTCGAACAGTTGCTACGCGATGTGTTGGCCGATCTGCGGGTGTTGGGTGATAGTGACCGGATCGAGGCACAGCACAATGAAATCCTTGCGACGATGGCGTGTCACGGCTCGGTACGTGCCAACCGGCAGTTGACGCTGGCAGAGATGAATGCGCTGTTACGCGATATGGAGCGAACCGAGCGCAGTGGTCAATGTAACCACGGCCGTCCGACCTGGACTCAGCTCGATATGACTGCGCTCGACAAGCTGTTTTTAAGGGGGCAGTGATGCACGCACAGCCAAACACAAGCAAGCCGGTTATCTGCTTGATGGGCGCGACGGCAACCGGAAAAACCGATCTGGCGGTGAGGTTGGCCGAGCAACTACCTTGCGATCTGATCAGTGTTGATTCAGCACTGATCTATCGGGGTATGGATATCGGTACCGCCAAGCCCGATGCCGAGTTGTTAGCACGGGCGCCGCATCGACTGATCGATATCAAAGACCCTGCCGAGAGCTATTCGGCAGCTGAGTTTCGTCACGACGTGTTGGTTGAGATTGAGTCGATCCATCAGGCAGGGCGAATTCCATTGCTGGTCGGCGGCACAATGCTGTATTACAAAACGCTGCTGGAGGGGCTGGCCAACCTGCCTAAGGCTGATCCACAAGTGCGGCAGCGCTTGTTAGAACAAGCGCAAGCGCAAGGCTGGGACGCGCTACACCAGCAGCTGCAGAGGATCGATCCGGTATCGGCGCAGCGGATCCATCCTAACGATCCGCAGCGGCTGCAGCGAGCGCTGGAGGTGCACGCGCTGACCGGTCGTACGTTGACTGAGTTGTGGCAACAGCAGCAGGCGTGTGCGTTACCGTTTACGCCAATACAATTTACTGTCGATGTAGCCGATCGCAAGTTGCTGCATCGACGGATAGAACAACGTTTTAAAGCGATGATTGAGGCGGGGTTTGAGCAGGAGGTACAGGCGTTGTATCAGCGCGGTGATCTCGATCCGTCGATGCCGTCGATCCGCTGTGTGGGTTATCGCCAGATGTGGTCCTATATCGAAGGTGAAATCGACTTCGACACGATGGTAGAGCGTGGTATTATCGCCACCCGCCAACTGGCCAAGCGTCAATTAACTTGGTTGAGGGGCTGGGACGGGGTGCAGCGGATCGACGGCTGTGACCCTAATATCCTCAGTAATACCTTGAAATTAGTGGATGAGTCCCTTATATAGGGAGATCCTCGTGCCGATAGTGTGCCTATTGGGCTGAATTGGATTGTTTGCTGCTTGAAACAACGTTCCGCCTCTGCAAGTTCGCTCTTAGCTATAAAAATTTATAAATTAGTGCTTGAAGGAGTACATCATGTCAAAAGGGCAAACGTTACAAGACCCTTACCTGAACATTCTGCGCAAAGAGCGGGTTCCTGTATCTATCTTCCTTGTTAATGGGATCAAGTTGCAGGGGCAGATCGAGTCATTCGATCAGTTCGTTATCTTGTTGAAAAATACCGTCAGCCAGATGGTATATAAACATGCAATCTCTACCGTTGTACCTTCGCGGCCCGTTAAGACTCCGGTGCAGGCGGATGAGGCTGACGATACTTAAGTTATTAAACTTGGCGCTGTTTTAGCCATTACAAATTAAGGAACGCAATTGTTTTTCGAACGACCCGAATCGGGCGAAGTAGCCGTATTGGTTCATCTTGATCTAGCTGATGAAGCCGAGCGGGAAGACCCGAAAGAGTTCGAAGAACTCGCGCTCTCTGCGGGAGCGGATCCTGTCGCGTTGGTGGCGGGGTCGCGTAACCGACCTAGTTCGCAGTATTTTGTTGGTAAGGGTAAGGCCGCTGAGATCGCTGAGATCGCACGCCAGCACGACGCCAAGCTGGTGCTGTTTAATCATACCCTGTCTCCCAGTCAAGAACGTAACCTCGAACAGTTGCTTGAGTGTCGTGTGCTTGATCGTACCGGCTTGATCCTCGATATCTTTGCTCAGCGGGCACGTACCTACGAAGGAAAATTACAGGTCGAGCTGGCACAGCTTGAGCATATGTCGACCCGGTTGATCCGTGGCTGGACCCACCTGGAGCGGCAAAAAGGTGGGATTGGTCTGCGCGGACCGGGTGAAACGCAGCTCGAGACCGATCGACGATTGCTACGAGCGCGGATCAAATCGATCTTGAAACGGCTTGATAAAGTCCGTAAGCAACGTGATCAGGGACGTCGCCAGCGCCAGCGTGCCGAGATTTCGACCGTCTCTTTGGTCGGTTATACCAACGCCGGTAAATCCACCCTGTTCAATCGGATTACCGAATCTCATGTCTATGCCGCTGATCAGTTGTTTGCCACCCTCGATCCGACCTTGCGTCGGATCGATGTTGCCGATGTCGGGCCGGTGGTGCTGGCTGATACGGTTGGTTTTATCCGTCATCTACCGCACAAGCTGGTTGAAGCGTTTCGTGCCACGTTGCAGGAGACGACCGAAGCGGGTTTGTTGCTGCACGTAATCGATGCTGCCAGTGAGGAGCGTGATCTGAATGTCGAGCAGGTCAATACCGTGCTGCACGAAATTGGGGCCGACGAGATTCCGGTGCTTGAGGTCTACAATAAGATCGACCTGTTGAGTGGTAGCGAGCCACGTATCGATCGTGACGACCAGGGGCGGCCACAGCGGGTTTGGTTGTCGGCTGTGTCAGCGGCAGGAATCGAACTGTTGGGCCAGGCGATTGCCGAACTTTTAGGAGATGATATTGTCCACCAGACACTGCATCTGACCCCTGCTGAGGGCGCGTTTAGAGCCTTGTTGTATGCACAGGATGCGGTGCTTCAAGAACAGCATGATGAATCCGGTGGAATCGTGTTGGAAGTACGGCTGCAGCGGCGTGATCTGCTTCAGATTTTAACCCGGGCGGATATCGCTCCGGATCGTTTTTTGCCGGTGGCATCGACAGATCCTTGGTGAGTTTTAATTGGACGGCAGTGGTGTGATAAATCACAGGGGTAGACTGCGGTGTCTTGCAAGGCGCTAGGTCGCTACCTACAATGCGCAGGCATTAAGACTGGCTTTATTTACGCTGGAATTTTTCTAACTAATTATTTTAATAACGGAGATGCTTATGGCTTGGAATGAGCCAGGTGGCAATGGCAACAACCAAGACCCTTGGGGAAGTGGTGGCCGTGGCGGTAACAAGAACGATGGTCCGCCGGACTTGGATGAGGCGTTGCGTAAGCTTCAGGAGAAGCTGAACGGCATCTTCGGTGGTGGCGGTAGTGGTTCGGGTTCTGGCAAGGGCGGTAGTTCGCTAGGCATCGGTGGCGTGTTGCTGCTGGTGTTCGGCTTGTTAGTTGTCTGGGCGGCGATGGGTTTTTATACCGTCAACGAACAGGAGCGGGTGGTAGTGCTGCGGCTAGGTAAATATCACGATACCGTGATGCCAGGTCTGCGCTGGAATCCACCCATGATCGATCAGCGGTTCGCGGTTAACGTGACTCAGGTTCGGTCGAAAGACCATCGTGCATTGATGCTGACCGAAGATGAAAATATCGTCGAGGTCGGGTTGAAGGTGCAGTACCGTGTCACCGATCCACAGTCTTTTGTGCTTAAGGTTCGTGATCCTGAAGTCAGTCTCGGTCATGCTACCGAGAGTGCGCTGCGGCATGTCGTGGGTACCTCTGAGATGCATTACATCTTGACCGAAGGTCGTGAGTTGTTGGGCAATGATGTTCAGTCCCGGCTTCAGGGTTATATGGATGCCTACGGAACCGGTCTGGTTATTTCTAAGGTTAACGTCGAGAGTACAAGGGCTCCGAGCCAGGTTCAGTCTGCGTTTGATGATGTTATCAAGGCGCGTGAAGATGAGCAGCGGGTTAAGAACGAGGCTGAGTCTTACGCTAATGGCATCGTTCCTGAAGCGCGTGGTAAAGCGCAGCGTTTGTTAGAGGAAGCCAGTGCCTACCAAGCCGAGGTTACCACTCGGGCGGAAGGTGAAGCGGATCGTTTTGAGAAGCTGTTGGCTGAATATCAGAAAGCGCCAGTGGTGACTCGTGAGCGGTTGTATCTTGATGCGATGACTGCAGTGATGTCTAACTCGACTAAGGTGTTGATGGATGTCGAGGGTGGTAACAACATGATGTACCTGCCGTTAGATCAGATCATCAATCGTCAACAGGGCTCGAATGCTTTGGGTGGTGATTTACAGCTAGGCAATGACAACGTCGGGCAGGTTGCCGATGAAGTGATTAACCGTCTGCGTCGCCGTCAGGCCTCGATCAGAAAGGAGGAGCGCTAACATGGGTGGACGTACCTTTGTCGTACTGGGCGGCCTGTTATTGGTGTTGATTGTGCTCTCCAAGTCGGTCTTTATCATCAACGAAACTGAGCGTGGCTTGATGCTTAAGTTTGGTGAGGTTGTTGATGCCAATCTAATGCCAGGGCTGCATTTTAAAATGCCAGTGGTTAACACCGTGACCCGGTTTGATGGTCGAGTGCAAACGCTCGATTCTCGGCCACAGGATTATCTGACCCTGGAAAAGAAGAGTCTGATCGTTGACTCCTTTATCAAGTGGCGCATTGCCGACGTTAAGACCTACTACACCGCAACCTCGGGTGATGAGTTCCGTGCTGCGGATCTGTTGTCTTCTCGGATGGATACTCGACTGCGGAACAAGTTTGGTCGTCGAACGTTGAACGAGGTTGTTTCTGGCGATCGCGAAGAGATGATGGTCAATTTGACCCGTGAGCTGAACGAGATTACTCGGGACGAGCTGGGGATCGAAGTGGTTGATGTTCGGGTCAAGCGGATTGAACTCCCGACCTCGGTCAGTGAGTCGGTCTACGACCGGATGCGTACCGAGCGAGAGCGTGAAGCGCGTGAGCTGCGCTCGAAAGGTAATGAGCTGGCCGAAGGTATTCGCGCCGATGCTGACCGTCAGAAGACCGTTCTGCTGGCCGAAGCGTTCCGCGAAGCGGAGCAGCTGCGCGGTGATGGTGATGCAGAGGCTGCGGCTACCTATGCCAGTGCTTACCAGAAAGACGCGGAGTTCTACTCGTTCTACCGCAGTCTCAATGCCTATAAAGATACCTTTAATAATAAGGGTGATGTGATGGTGTTGGACCCTAGTAGCGACTTCTTTAAGTACTTGAACGCTCCGACAGGGCGCAAATAGGTCGTTAGTATGCAGCCCTAGTTCCCGTTAGGGATGGGGCTGCGTTTATCGGATTGTTGGTGTATCATTCGTCAGCCGGGATGCGTCCCGGTTTTTTTGTGTTTGGGGCAGTCGTAAGTAACATCAAGGCTGTTGCTTCAAGGGGGCTCTATGGAGCTGTGGCGCGAGTTGCTGATCGCGTTCTGCCTGATGCTGGTGCTGGAGGGAGTGATTCCTTTCTTGTACCCGCAACGATGGCGAAGGCTGGTGCAGCAGTTGGCGCTGGTCGATGATCGGATGTTACGGACGATCGGTCTGATTAGCATGCTGATCGGTACTGCTTTGCTCTACCTGGTGCGTTGAGTCTTATTCGTCGGGTACGGATTTAAATACATAATATTGATGGGTAGCGCTTTCGGGCGCGGTCCTGCATCGTTAAGTTATTGCTCTTGATGGGGGCTTGCTAAACATGACCACTGCTGATCGTTGGTTGCTGCCAGACGGCGTCAAAGAAATACTTCCCACCGAGGCCTGGCAGGTCGAGGCGCTACGGCGTAAATTGCTGAGCCTCTTCGATAGCTGGGGCTACGATCTGGTGATGCCGCCGATGATCGAATACCTAGAGTCGCTGCTGACCGGTACCGGTAACGACTTGGCGCTCAATACCTTTCAGGTGACCGATCAGTTGACTGGCCGGATGATGGGGTTGCGTGCCGATACCACGCCGCAGGTGGCGCGGATCGATGCTCATAGTCTTAATCACCAGTCGCCATCGCGGTTGTGTTACGCCAACTCGGTCTTGCATACCATTCCTGCCAATATGCTGACCGGCCGTTCGCCGCTGCAGATTGGTGCAGAGCTTTACGGCCATGCTGGCGTGGCGAGTGATATCGAAGTGATCAGCTTGATGCTTGAATCGCTGCAGTTAGCGCAGCTGGGGCAGCCATTAACGTTGGATCTGGGTCATGTCGGGGTTTACCGGGCATTGGTTGAGCGTGCCGAGCTGGGTGCTGATGATGAGGCTGAGCTGTTTGCTCTGTTGCAGAAAAAATCCTGCCAGCTGCTACGCCGTTTTTCATGTCTAGCATCCGTGATTGTGCTAGTTTCTTCGATGTTTTGAAAATCTTCCTCTAGAAGTGGGAACGTTACCCACCAAAAGGTAAAATGTTACCGTT
>JBFFKD010000121.1:0-7295 GCA_041555595.1 Motiliproteus sp. | reverse complement strand
CCTAAAGCGGAGACCCTAAAAGCGCTGTATTGAACCTATAAATGGTCTTGGTAGCAACTGCCAACGGCACGGCGTTTCGGTCTGCTCTAGAACAGCTGCGCAGTGGTCACACCGATAGATGGTGTAGTTAGCTATATGACTGCGTTCAATCAAACGACTGTGTTTGGGAGAGATTTGATTGATCAGGAGGTTTCTGCAATCCGAACAGAGCTTGGAGTTATGCATAGTCGACATCCTTGTCTGTATTTAATCTCAGTATAGCGACCCTATCGATAACGCGACTGACTTCGTTCTACAGCGCCATAAACGCAAAAAGCCACCCTATAAGGCAGCTTTTTCGTCGATCCCTACATGGCTACCCACCAATTCCATCTGGCGGCACATCCGGTGTGTCCTTGTAGCTTGATAATTATTCTATGCCAGCAAAGGCACGCAAAACATAGGAGTAATTCCTAAATTGCCGCAGTGCGATCTATCATCAAAGTTGACTGATTTTATAGGGCAAGTTCGGAAGGTGTTTTTTGGAGAGTAAAGAAAAGCCCCATAGTTAGGATTTTGTTGACGCCTATGGGGCGATTTTTAGTCAACTGAGTATAAATGCTGTACGGCATCTTTGTATCGGCGCTATCAGTATCGTTGTTGAGCTAGCCTGAGCGCGAAAAAGTAACAAGCGTTCGCCTGCAACCTATAGCTACGACCCCAATTTTTGCGTCACAGAAAGGGGAAGGTTATTCTGAGACTATCTCGAAACGGGCTTCAATTGCTCGGTTTTTTTAGCAGAATCGATCGAGCTAATAATCTTATTTTTCTGCAGAGACGATATCAAATAAAGACGCAAAGCAATGCGGCTAATTAGATCGCTCCATTTACATCACTGCCATTCTCAAAGATCGTAAATTAATGCTTTTTGAACCGTGTCGAGATGGCTGCGTAGTTATCTATAATCTCGCTACAGTGATAATTTTGTTCTAGATAGCGATCCATCTCTGGCTTGGATAAAAGCCCGGTTAAACGCTTCCACGTTTGACGCTTAGAATAAGAGTGAGCTGTAGCAGGTTCGTAACATATCCACAGATCACGCTCTTTGCCAGCATAACGGGATACACATAAGTGTTCATTTAGATTTTCCAGCATAGGGGTAACTCCATTTACTTCGGAAAGCCTCCATAGTCCAAACAGTATAAGCAAAAAATATTGGCTTTCAGTTCATCAAGACTGATTCATCTTGAGTCTTGATGACAGCATAAGAAGAATGGAATAGTCAAATTGATAAAATTGAGTTCGGGATAGAGGGTAGAGAAGTGATTCTTAAAAAGAGCATGGTGGAACCATGCTCTCGAATGTCAAAATTTAATTAAAGAAATGAGACTTATAACGACTGAATGTTCTCAGCTTGCGGACCTTTCTGGCCCTCAGTAACGGCGAACTGAACTTTCTGGCCTTCAGCCAAGGTTTTAAAACCATCGCCAGAAATAGCACTAAAATGAGCGAAAACGTCTGGACCAGACTCTTGCTCGATAAAACCAAAACCTTTAGCTTCGTTGAACCACTTAACGGTTCCGGTAGTTGTATTAGACATAATAATATCCTGAATTTTATATATAGTAAGGCCTTCAAGAGGCTTGAATTGCTTGGAAATATAGACTGGAACTTAAAAACTGCAGGACGAAGAATTACGAATAAAACGCGGCATGTAGAATGTAAATAAGAGGCTTTTTCTAGCTACAGACAAACATACAGATGGTTTTGATCTTTGTCAAACTTTATTTTATTTCAATCCATTACCTTTTAATGCTGAGCTAGCTCGATTTACCCAAAACAGAGCCAAAGTTGCTTACACGATAAGTACAATAAAGCGGGCCTAGTTTCTGCTAAAAAAGAGAGAGTCACCGTTCGAATCAAAGACATTGACAACCATGCTTGATTCTTAACTCAAGCTCCCTCATTGCCACTAACAAAACTTTGTAAGCAGTTCAGCCACGCCATAGTTACGGCTAAAAACTAATCTCGCCCCTCACCCCCAAGCAGCACCCGATCGACAAACTTTCTTAACAACGCATTCGATTCTGGCGTTTCAACTGCGTTATCAAGCACCTGTTGCAGGTGATCGTCACCGTCGGTGTATTTGTCTTTAAAAATCGTGAGCCGTTTGACCAAAATGGACTTTGACACCTCCGGGTGGAACTGGGTGGTCCAAAACGGAGCCCCATTGACCTTGAAAGCATGGTTACAAGCCTGGGTATAGGCCAGTTCAGTACAGTTATCGGGGATCTTTATTGCGCGTTCTCGGTGAACTGATACCGCCATAAAGCCATCGGAGGTGTCCCGATAGAGCGGATCTTGAGTAGCGGCTTCAGTCAGCCAGATCGGCAGTGTACCCATCTCAAAATCAGCATCGTCACGGACGATCTTCACGCCCAGCGCTTGTGCTGCCAACTGATGCCCAAAGCAGGAACAGAACACCGGTAATTTAGCCGCTATACAATGACGAAGTAGCACCTGGGCAGACTCGACGAAAGGATACCTGTCGGGCTCCATCACACTGGCTTCGCTTGAACCCCCAACGTAAAGGGCATCGAAACCATCGACCACTTCAGGGCCAAACTCATGACGATCAAACAAGTTAAGAATCTCAAATTGATCGATCGATAGACCGCTAAAACAGGCAAAGCTATCAAGCTCTTCTTTACGAGTCACCGCTTCTTCGCGAATCTGCAGTAACAAAATACGCAGTTGAGAGCGGCCAGGTGTTAAGATGGCGGTCATCGATTCTCCATCAACGTATTCTTAGTCATAGTAACGCTAAGGGTGCAGCATTAACCCTGTAGCGATTACTGCAGCCCATAGCGTCGTAGCAGTTGTAATGCTTGCCCTTGCTGGTGTAGCTGGTCGAGCTGGCGATTGAATTCTTCGACCCAATCGAGTGAAACCCGGTCACGGTTGAATCCGACATAATAGGCCAGCCGGCGATGCGCCACAGCGTAATGCAGATCGGTCTGTTGTAACTGCCGAATCAGTGTCTGACCGACATCATGATTAGAGTAAACGCTATCGACCCGCCCTACTGACAGCAACCGGAACGCCGTTTCGCTGTCGGTAACCTGAATAATTTCAAACCGATGTTGAAGTTTTCGCAGCGCTTGCAGGCTATTGAGGGTGTTCGAGGCAGCTAATACGGCAACCCGGTAACCCGCTAACGCATCAGGGCTGATCTGATGCAAAGGGTCGTCGCCGCGGACAAAAAAACCGTATTCTGTCGAGAGTAGCGGCGCACTATAATACAGCTCCTGGCTCCGTTCGGGATTCCAGCCGATCACGTACATCCCATCAGCTTGACCTTGCTTTACGATCCGCTGCGCTCTTTCCCAAGGTAGCAACTGATGCTTACACGACCGCTGCATGGCAAGACAGACACGATCGATCAGGTCACGTGCCGGCCCTGCGACCTGGCCCTGCTCGATATAACTAAATGGCGGAAAGTGCTGGGTGACCAGCTGGATCGGCGAAGCGGTGGATTCAGCTTGGATAGCAGCCTCTGCCACTCTTACGATATGACCGCAGGTGAGCAGCGCTAGTATCAGCAACGCATTGAATAAAGATTTGGTTACTGCCAGCATGGCGCTTAACCAGTATTGAGACAGACGACAACAATCCTATCTGTGATAAATGAGCAGCGCACAGCCGGACTAAGGTGAGCGCTGTTAACCCTGTTGCTATGACAGCGAACGCTTAGCTGACGCCTCTTTCTTTCAAGAAGGCGGCCAGCTTACGATCGGTCACCAGAATATGGTTCTTAAACCACTGAGTCAGAAACTCGACAAAAGCGCGCGATTCGACAGGATCATCAGCCAGTAAGCGGACGTCGAAATCGAACAGGTCTGCGGCGGTATCACTGTGCACCGCTTTATGCGCCTCATAATCGGGATAGCCGTGCTCTCGCATCAGCGCCTCTTCGGACGAAAAATGTTCCATTGCATAATCCAACAACTTGTTAAGTATATGCAGGAACTCTTCCTTCTCCTCGCCACGCTCAAGGGCGTCCCAAGTATCGTTGATATAACCTACGAAGCGGCTATGCTGCTCATCGATCTCAGAAATTCCGACCTTGAAGGAATCATCGAAAACAAAAATACTCATTAAGGTCTGTTCCTTGTACCGTTAGCGTTGTTATAGATAAAGTTGGCCTAGTCGTAGTTAACCAGATAATGTTTTAGTCACGCAAGCCGTTACCGCAATCCAGCAAAGGATAGCCGGTCAGCGCTTAGGCACCCCCGACCACATTTGGGCCAACAACTTGTTTAGATCCGGATGAGCGGGACGATCGATTAGCTCCGATACGTTAAAATTTTTCTGGGTTGTATCGCGATAGACTGAACGTTTTAGCATATTCTGGTTGACGTCGATCACCACCTCAACATCCGGACTTGAAGCATTACGACCGGCCCCCGTAACAATCCCTATCTCACCACTGATCAAACGTACCGCAGATCCCGGCGGAAACATGCCGAGCTCCTTAATAAACAACTGTGCCAGCATTGCATCGATCTCTTCACCGCGCGACAGAAATAGATCCCGCATCGCCTCTTTCGGCATCCTCTGGGCACGGTCGCCGCGAGGACGAACCATCGCCGAGAACGTATCGGCAACAGCCAGGATCCGGGCAGACTGATGTACCTGATCCCCCTCAAGTTTGCCGGGGTAGCCCGAGCCATTGAGGCGCTCGTGATGCTGCTCAACAGCTTTCAGCCAAACCGCATCACGAACTCCGGCATTGGTCAGCAGCTGGACTCCACGCTGGGGGTGGCTACGAATATGTTGCCACTGCTCATCGGTAAGCGGCTCTTCCCGACTACGGATCTCTTCCTGTAGCTGCCACATAGCCAAATCACTGGTGAGCCCGGCAGCAATAGTCGACAACCGCTGCATCCGAGGCAGTTCGGCTCGGCGACCCAGCGCTTCACACAGCAAACCGACATGCAGCGCCTTGATATGCGAGTACACCTTACCCTGGGCCAACTGAACAGCGGCGAGCAAACCGTCGCTATTCTTCTCCGATAGCCGTTGAATTCGCTCGGCGAGTATCTGGATCTTCTTGATGCTCTGGGCACCCGGTTCATCGAAGTGCAGATAAACATCAGACAACAGCTGATAGTGGCTATCGACCCACTCAAAAACACTAATGGTAGCCGGCTTTTCATATGTACTCGCCGTGCCTGACCGACTAACGGCACTGGCTGCGGCGCTTGAAATATATACCTTCTTATTAACCAATAAGGTTTTTTGTCGCTCTGACTCAACGACGTAACCTTTGCGCAATAACAGCGTGCCAGAGTCATCGTGCACAGAAAAAGGCAGCGGTTTCCCCACAACAACATCATTGGCGGTTAAATGGCGATACTTCTTTTCCATACGGCAGACTTGGACCTTATTCGATCATGACTCCAGCAAGAGTTGCCAGCCAACTATCCGAGAACTTCTGATCTACTAAAATATCGATGAATTGTATAGTAAAAACCAGCCTGAGATACAGTGCGCTAACCATAGCAGGGCCACAACTTTAGCGGTTTCTGCAACAGATACCAACAAACAACGCCCAAGCTAATGATGTATATCATATTTAAACACCCCCATCGCCCCCTGCTCTCTAAACTATGCTGCGTAAGGACGAATAACGGTTTGATTTTCATACCGTCGAGGCTATGTTTGATGCAGCGCTAGAATTGTTGCTATACGCATTGTGAAAGGTACTTCTATTATGAAATTCCAAGCATTGATAGCGGGTTGCGTCTTAGCACCGACCCTTGCTGTTGCCGCAACACCGGTCGATACCTACTTTTCTATCGCCGTGACCGAAAACTCGCATAACCATGTTGGTGAAAACCTGCTGTTTTTAGATTTCCAAGATCAACTCGACCGTTCAAAGGTCAGCAATATGCTGGTGGTGTCCCCCAAGGTCACCGACAACAGCATCAGCCTAGACGGCAATCTATCCGACTGGCAACCCGAACAGTTCTCTGCCATCAACGGACGGGTAATGAATAACTATCCGCTGAGCGAGTTCTACGATGCGGTCCCAACAGCCATCAAGTTAGCCTCGGCGCACGATAGCCAGCACCTCTATTTTGCTATCCAGTTTGAAGATGCCAATCACGATGCATCAATCAACCGTAACCGCTGGGTATATGACGGTACTCAATGGAGCAAGCAACAGCATCTGCAGCCTAATCCGGGTGCTCCTGCGGCGCAGGCTGTCAACGCGACCGACCTCCTGAGCGGTAGCGAGAGCGAAGACCGTGTGTTCTTTATGTTCCCCATGGTCGACCAGCAACACAACTTCCGCGACGGCGGCATCGGATGCGCCGGCTATTGTCACACCAACCTGATCGATTCGGGCAACCCAGCCGAGCAGGTTATCGGCGATGGCGTGGTCGCAATGCACACCAGCATCGAGGGCGATCTGGCCGACATCTGGCATTGGACCTCGACCCGCAGCGCTCCCGGCCGAACCCTCAAGGATGGCCACCTCATCTTTGCTAAAGGCTCAGACAGTGGTCGTAAAGGCGATTCAGGCAAATCACCGACAATCGATAACGACCTACAAAAGCTCAAGCTTGATGGCAGCAGCGGCCAAGGCCCGGCCTATATCAGCCATGCCGAATTTGAACAGGGTGGTTACGATAAGCTCAGCCATACCACTGCCACTTTATCTGAGCAGCAGCTATTGCGAATCGAGCCGGGAATGAAGTTTGCGCTCGGTAGCAGCGTACCCTACTCGATCCAGCGCGCCGCCAGCGGCAGCCGCAGCGATGTCGAGGTAGCCAGCCATTTCGACCCGCTCAGTAATCTGTGGACACTGGAGTTCAAACGCCTTCTCGACACCGGCGATGCAGAGCACGACCGCAACTTTAACCTAGGGCAAGCCGCTACCGCGCCAACCAAAATCCGGCCAGAAACCGGCAATCTTGAACGCGGGGCCAAACTGTTCAAAATCCGTAAATGCGCCGCCTGCCACGGTGAGCAGGGCGAAGGGATATACCAAGACGGTCGCTGGGTATTTCCGCGCATACAACGGACGTCAGGATCGCTAATTATGAAGACCACCAGCCCACACCGACAAAAGCGATTGCAAGCGCTAACTTACCTGCGAGAGCGTGGTGCTCAGATACCCGATGCGTTAATGCCGATGATACCTATCCCGGCCCAAGAAGCCGAAGATATAGCGGCTTGGTTGCAGCAGCAGTTCATCCCGGTTGGCCGTTAAACTAACCTGTGCCGTATTAAAAAGCCGCTCGATG
>JBFFKD010000120.1:0-7298 GCA_041555595.1 Motiliproteus sp. | reverse complement strand
GGTCGGTATTGTGCAAGATATTACCGAACGTAAGGCGGCTGAAACTGCGTTGCTTGAATCAGAGAAACGCTTTCGTGATATTGCCAATGTTTCCGCCGATTGGATCTGGGAGCTGGACGCACAAGGCCGTTACAGTTTCGCCTCTGAAAGCGTTACGGCCATGCTGGGGTTTTCACCCAGTCAAATCATCGGTAGAACGCCTTTCGACTTTATGCCCGCAGACGAGTCGGTGCGTGTGCAGCAAGAGTTCGCTGCTATTTCAGAGCGAGGTGTACCTTTTCGCGACCTTGAAAATATTGTCGTCGACTCAGAGGGAGCCTGGCACTACACCTTGACCAGTGGTACGCCAATTCATGACACGAGAGGGCAGGTCGTTGGCTACCGTGGCATAGATCGTGATGTTACCGATAAAAAGCATGCCGAGGCCCGATTACAATTGGCCGCCAACGTGTTCTCACACGCCCATGAAGGGATCTTTATTACCGATGCTGTAGGCTCCATTTTGGAGGTCAACGAAACCTTTACTCAGATCACCGGCTACTCCCGTGACGAGGTGATGGGAAGGAATCCCCGCTTCTTAAAGTCCGGCCGACAATCGCAGGAGCAGTACGATGCCATGTGGCTAACGCTGAAAAATAAAGGCTATTGGTACGGGGAATTATGGAATAAGCGAAAAAATGGTGAAAACTATGCAGAGATGCTCAGTATCAGCACCGTCTACGATGACAGCGGTGCTGTACAGAACTATGTCGCGCTATTTTCCGACATCACCTCATTAAAAATGCATCAACAGCAGCTTGAGCATATCGCTCATTACGATCCGCTGACCAACTTACCCAATCGGGTGTTACTGGCTGACCGTCTGCACCAGGCGATGATACAAAGCCAACGTCATGATCGGTCACTGGCGGTCGCCTTTCTCGACCTGGACGGTTTCAAATCGATCAATGACAGCTATGGCCACAGTGCCGGTGATGAACTGCTGATCCTGGTCGCAGAGCGAATGAAAGAGGCGTTGCGCGAAGGCGATACCTTGGCGCGTATCGGTGGCGATGAATTTGTCGCGGTACTGGTTGATGTTGGGGGCGCGCAGGACTATGAACCGGTGCTGCATCGTTTGCTTCAGGCTGCTGCCAACCCCTTTGTGGTGGGTGATGCCCTGCTGCAAGTCTCAACCAGTATCGGGGTGACGCTCTATCCTCAGGATGAGGTCAGTGCCGACCAGCTGATGCGCCATGCGGATCAAGCGATGTACACCGCCAAACAAACGGGCAAGAACAACTACCACCTATTTGATGTCAACCTCGATGCGGCGGTAAAGACCCGCCATGAAAGCCTTGAACGCATCCAACAAGCGCTTGAGCAGCATGAATTCGTGCTTTATTTTCAACCCAAGGTCAACATGAAGAGCGGAGAGGTGATCAGTTTGGAAGCACTCATCCGTTGGCAACATCCAGCCCGAGGTTTGCTACTTCCTGAAGAGTTTCTGCCCGTTGTAGAGTCTCACGCCATCAGCGTATCGTTGGATGAATGGGTGATCGACTCTGCTCTGAGTCAGATCAACCAATGGCAAAAGAAGGGATTGGATCTTCCTGTGAGTGTCAACGTCGGCGCTGACCTGCTGCAGCAAGCCGACTTTGTAAACCGGCTTTCAAATTTGCTGGGCGCCTACCCTGACGTTAACCCGGCCCTGTTGGAGCTTGAGATACTGGAGACGAATATTCTAGAAGATGTGACTCGCGTTTCTGAACGCATGCACGCCTGCATCAGACTCGGCGTCAGCTTTTCACTCGATGACTTCGGTACCGGCTATTCCTCTTTGACCTACCTGAAACGCCTCCCCGCGAAGGTATTAAAGATCGACCGAAGCTTCATCCGTGACATGCTCGATGATTCAGATGACCTGGCGATTGTAGAAGGCATCATTGGCCTGGCAAATGCGTTTCATCGTAAAGTCGTGGCCGAAGGGGTAGAAACCATCGCCCACGGGACAAAACTACTACCGCTGGGATGCGAACTGGCGCAGGGGTATAGCATCGCTAAACCCATGCCTGCAGCTGAGCTGCCGGAATGGATATCGAGCTGGCGCCCAGATATCGCGTGGGCAGTTTAAACCAACCTTGATCGAATAAAGTCTTACCCAAACATCTGTAGATGTTTAAGACAGCCCCTGTATTTTGCAACCTGCAGGCCCTATCGCAACGCCGTATTAGCAAAACAACAGTGCCCGGCTTTTGGCTGAGGACAATTAAACCCACGGACAGTGGACTTGCTACTTACAAAGCCTGATAAAGGCTATGAATTGACGGCAGTTCAGACGCTCTAAACCAAGACTAAGCATCACTCTACAACCCAATGCACGGTCTCGGTCCAAACTGGACACATCCCGCTCCTGCACCTAACCTGAATTTTGCAAGCGATAACGCCTGTGTAAACCCAAGGAGGGTACCTCATGACAAAGACCGTGACTGGAGCGTATGAATCCAAAACTCAAGTAGCCAATATCCGAGAGGATCTAATCGCTACGGGTATTCCGCAGGAGCAGATTTTCGTCGATAAAGACAATCGACAAATCAAAGTAATAATCGCGGATACCACAGAGCCAGAAATAGAGGGTATATTACAGCGGCATAACGCTGGCTCGATCAGTGTCAGTCGTTGTTAATGCTAAACCAGGTGCTTGGTTCGAGTGCGTTGCTTAACCGCTGCATTTGAGACTAAGCGCCTCTTTGTTTGCATCTCTATCACTAGCCTATTTGCCGATTCACACCCAGCGATAGAACAGCCTGTTTTCAGCGTCGCTTAATTAGTGCTTCGTTATCAGTCAGACACGACTGCAACAGGACGATTTTCACCGAACCTGGGCTACGTCCGACCTGCCTTTAATTTTGTCTCGCTTAGCAGTACCGGCCCAGAATCGGTTTAATCACTTGCAAGGGCACGCCGAAAAAACCAAGGCCAAAATTCATCGGCACTAATCCTGTCTAGGGCATTGAGAGCCCTACATTGCGCTATAAAAAGTACAGCGTAGCCGTAAGCATCATTTGTGTGGGTAGCTAAATTCTTGAGCTCAATAATCGGGCTCTAAATCTCGATCTTAATGCATCAAATCCACTACCCAAAATTCATCAAAACCACGATATAAAGACTACAGCTTCACGTCCAAAATGGTCATTCCTATATAGAGTCTTATCGCAGCAGTGTCTCTATTTCTGCAACTTTAAACTCCGTAATGGTGAGCATCATGAGTACCAATATAAGCGTCCATAAAGCATCCACACCTAATGAAACTTCCCAGCCGATTAGCTTGTCCCCTTTTATCGATCTGGATCAAAAGCTCGATGAATTTGAGAAGCGATTTGAAAGCCTGATTCCCCCCAGTATGGAAGCGTTTTTTCCACACGGTTGGATGCACCCTAGCAATTGGGAGCTACCCATACTGTCGCGTAATGGCAATGGAAACAGCAAAACACTACGAGTCGATGTCCTTGACAGAGATGAAGACGTAGTCGTACGTGCAGAAATCCCTGGAGTGGCGAAAAAAGACCTTGAGCTTGAAGCAACAGATACGACGCTACTGATCAAAGGATCGACTACAGAAGAAAAGACCGAAACTCAAAAGCAGTTCTTCAAACATGAAATGCTGCA
The DNA here is from genome assembly GCA_041555595.1 of Motiliproteus sp. Lineage (GTDB taxonomy): Bacteria > Pseudomonadota > Gammaproteobacteria > Pseudomonadales > Balneatricaceae > Motiliproteus. The sequence continues at coordinate 3,650 of JBFFKD010000120.1, read as the reverse complement.
TGGGGAGTTTTCACGCACGGTCTTTTTGCCCACGCCGGTGGTGGGAGATTTAGCCAAAGCGAAATGCAGCAACGGTGTGTTGGAAGTCACGATTCCGAAGATGGAAGCGACCAAACGACACCCCATAAAAGTTGATTGATGATGGCTTGTGTGCTGCCAAAGCGGTCTAGTTAAGCGACAAGTTTTGGACCAGACAGCGGCAGCGTACACCACCATTAGGAGGCATCAATAGTGAGTAAGCAATTGATGCGAGGCCACAGACTCGAATATTTAATACTTGCCATTATTTGCAAGTTCTTCCTCTCTATCTGGCTTGATAAATAGGTGCGTATTCTATGTTCGATTCGCGTAGTGACAGGCTAACAACCCGTGTGTACACAAATTATTGAATTATAAAGTGTTCTTTGAACACAAATGGAGACTCCAATGACTGAAAAAAAATCATTAAAAATGATAGCAATCCCGTGCTGTTATTTGTTTATGCTCGCTGTTTCAGTCGGTTCAATGAACTCCTATGCTGATGAGCCGGTGATTGGCGCTGATGAATATCGAAATTCCTGTGCCTCCTGCCACGGCCTAGATGGTAAGGGACACGGTCCCATCGCATCAATTTTGATGACCAAACCAGCAGACCTAACCCTCATTGCGAAAAACAATTCCGGCCAGTATCCCAATATTAAAATCGGAGAATTCCCGTTTTTCAGAGTGTTTCAGATAATTGATGGTAGAACTCTGGTATCAGGGCATGGTGAACGAACGATGCCGGTCTGGGGAAGCCGTTACTCAATGGAAGAAGGACTTAAGCATGGACCGATGGGCGGTGAAAAAGCGATCCGGGGACGAATTCTAGAGTTGGTTTATTATATTCAATCGATCCAAGAATCGAGCTGAGGCCCCAACCAGAACTCTACTTTTAAAGACCGCTTTTTATATCAGCGCCAGCTGAAGTTTTTAGATGTTTTCGTGTATACGGTCAATGAATTTACCACCACGGGCAGTAGCGGTAGAGCATGCTAATCCTGGCAACTTGATATATTAGGCTCGTCTAAAGTTCAATCGGTATATCGAGCACGGAATGCCTGATAATCCTACTCAGAGCTCAGATCAGCACCAGATTTCGCTGGATGGTCTTTGTCGGCGTTTGCATTGCAGCCTTGCAGGTCTGACGGATACCCAGGCGAAACAACGTCTGCAGGAATATGGCGAAAATCGCCTTCAGTCCAGCCCTGGCACGCCGGAAATCATCAGGTTTTTGCGTCAGTTTAAAAACTTTTTCGCTCTGTTGCTGATGTTTGGCGGCGGTTTAGCGCTTCTGGCGGAGCAGCTTGATCCTGGACAGGGTAATCGTTATATCGCTTACGCATTATTATCGGTGGTGTTGCTCAATGGTATTTTTACTTTTTTTCAGGAGCGACAAAGCCAGAAAATAATGGCGAGCTTCAGACGCATGCTGCCCGGTCAGGTGATGGTCTGGCGCAATGGCAGGAAGCAACAGATCGATGCAGGGGATGTCGTCCCCGGTGACCTGATGTTGCTGTCTGAAGGGGACCGAATTCCGGCCGATGGTCGCATTATCGAACAAACCCGACTCAAGATCGACCTGAGTAGCCTGACCGGCGAAAGCGAGCCAGAACTGCGCCATACGGATTGCACCAGTGACAATATCCTCGAGAGTCGAAATATGGTGTTCTCGGGGACGCTGGTGCACAGCGGTATCGGTAAGGTATTGGTTTACGCGACGGGGATGAATACTCAGATTGGCAACATCGTCCAGCTGACCAAAGACACCGGCGAGGTTGTATCACCGATCCATATCGAGCTGACCCACTTCATCAAGATCATTAGCAGCATCGCCATATCGCTGGGTGTACTGTTCTTTCTGGTCAGTATCATGATCGGCAACGGGCACCTGAGCAGCTTGATTTTCGCTATCGGTATCATCGTCGCGAATGTCCCAGAAGGGTTACTGCCCACCGTGACGCTCGCTCTGACCATGGCCAGTAAACGCATGGCGAAGAAAAATGCTTTGATAAAAAACCTGGAAAGCGTTGAAACGCTGGGCAGTACCACGGTGATCTGTACCGACAAGACAGGCACTCTGACCCAGAATCGAATGAGTGTTAATACGGTGGTTATTAACCAGCAGGAGTTCTCCGACTGGAAAGGAGCATTCCGGTCACAACCCGGGCTAGACCGAATCTGGGAGGTCATGGCGCTGTGCAATAACGCCTGCCTATCCGATGAGGGTTTTACTGGAGATCCGACCGAGGGCTGCCTGCTGGTCTTTGCCGATCAGATCTGTCCCGTGCATGAATTGGCCACGGCAATCCGTGTACATGAAATCCCTTTTGACTCGACCACCAAACAGATGACCACGACCTATAGCTTACCCCAACATAGGGACTATCGGGTTTATCTCAAAGGGGCGCCGGAAGTCATACTCTCTCACTGCAGCCAGATCCGACTCGATGACGAAACGCAGCCACTGTTGGCTGCAGATAAAGAGCAGATTCTGCAGTCATACCGACGCCTAGCCTCTCGCGGTGAACGGGTGCTCGGCTTAGCCTGGCAGAGCAGTGATACACCCGAGCCGGCAGAGGAAAACTATGTATTCGGTGGGCTGATCGGCATGCTGGATCCGCCGCGCCAGGAGGTGCCCGTTGCGCTGCAGAAATGTCGCTCTGCGGGCATCCGTGTGATGATGATTACCGGCGATTACGGCCTTACCGCCGAGGCCATTGGCCGCCAGATCGGGTTGTTGGGTGAGCAGGGTGTAGTGGTCCGAGGCGATGAGCTGGCTCAGATGAGCGATGCTCAGCTCGATGCTACCCTGGCGCAGCCGGAGTTAGTTTTTGCCCGGACCTCCCCGGCGCAGAAATTGCGTATCGTAAGGGCCCTGCAATCTGCCGGCGAAGTCGTTACGGTGACCGGTGATGGTGTCAATGACGCGCCTGCGCTCAAGCATGCTGACATGGGTGTGGCGATGGGCATTATGGGAACTGAGGTCGCCAAAGAAGCCAGTAACATGGTGCTGATGGATGACAATTTTGCAACGATCGTGGCTGCCGTAGAAGAGGGGCGCACGATCTTTGAAAATATCAAAAAATTCATCGCCTATATTTTGACCAGTAATATTCCGCAAATCCTGCCCTTTATTGCATTTGTTTTGCTCGATGTGCCACTGCCATTGACGGTGGTACTGATTTTAGCCATCGATCTGGGTACTGATATCCTGCCGGCGTTGGGGCTGGGTGTCGAGGCCCCCGAAACCGACGTCATGAAGAAACCTCCACGAGCACGCAATGAGCGCTTATTAAGCACAAACTTATTGATTATGAGCTACGGCGTGGTGGGCATGATTCAGGCGGCAGCAGGGTTCTTCAGTTATTTTGTGGTGCTGTACGAGGGCGGTTGGCAATGGGGCCAGTCGCTGGCCGCCACCGATCCGCTTTACCGTAGCGCTATCACGGCATTTTTTGCCGCGATTATTATCTGCCAGATCGCCGATGTATTGATCTGCCGAACCCGCCGCCAAAGCCGGGTCCTGAGCGGAAGCACTAGTCGCCAGCGGCCAGCTGCCAGAGCCAGCCGGCCAGAGCACCCAGGCAGCCACGCCCCCAGCCGCAGCAAGTGCGACGAGTCCCAAACTC
>JBFFKD010000119.1:0-7344 GCA_041555595.1 Motiliproteus sp. | reverse complement strand
GCAGCGCGTGCGAGGCGGGTTCTGGCGGTCGGTAGTTGCGCGGCTTATGGTGGAATATCGTCGGCGGGTTCCAATCCGGTCGAAGTCCGCGGTTTGCAGTACGATGGTGAACAGGCCGGTGGTGTGCTGGGTGAAGGAATGGTCGTGCAGCAGCGTCATCGGGTGGTTAATGTCGCTGGCTGTCCACCGCATCCGGGTTGGATTGGCGAAACTCTGATGGCGGTTGCTCTGGATGAGCTAGACGACAATAAGCTTGATCCGTTGGGGCGACCAAACATGTATGCCGATCACCTGGTGCACCATGGTTGCGCGCGCAATGAGTTCTATGAATACAAGGCCAGTGCCCTGCAATCCACCGATGGCGGCTGCTTGATGGAGCATCTGGGCTGTATCGGGACCCAGGCACACGGCGATTGTAACATTCGACAGTGGAATGGTTCGGGCTCCTGTACCCGCGGAGGCTTCGCTTGCATCAACTGCACCGCGCCCGAATTTGAAGAGCCAGGGCATGCGTTTGCCAAGACACCAAAGCTGGCCGGGATTCCGGTCGGTTTGCCGACCGATATGCCTAAGGCCTGGTTTGTCGCGCTGTCATCGTTGTCAAAAGCGGCTACCCCGGTTCGGTTAAAGCAGAACGCGGTCAGCGACCATATTAAGGTCGCTCCGACCATTCACCCGGTCAACAAAAAGCGCTGAACGAATACTAATCATTGCCAGCTAACTACGTAGGTAAAGTAATGTGAGCCAAATCGTGGTCGGTCCCTTTAACCGTGTTGAAGGCGATCTGGAAGTCAAATTGGATATCGAAGCGGGCCGGGTTGATAAGGCCTGGATTAACTGCACTCTGTACCGGGGCTTCGAGCAGATGCTACGCGGCAAACGTCCAGAGGATGCGCTGGTCTATGTGCCGAGGATCTGCGGCATCTGTTCGGTGTCACAGTCGGTCGCCAGTGCTCAGGCGCTGGCGCAACTGGCTGGAGTCAGTATGCCGCGTAACGCTCAGTTAGCCACCAACCTGATCCAGGCGTGTGAAAACGTCACCGACCATTTGACCCACTTCTATCTATTCTTCATGCCCGATTTCGCCCGTGCCAGCTACGCCGATCTGTCTGGTTTTGGCGATACACAAGCGCGTTTTAAAGCCGTTACAGGGACGGCGACGGGCGATTTTCTCCCCGCACGTGCAGCCTTCATGCACACGATGGGGCTGCTGGCCGGTAAATGGCCGCACTCGCTGGCGATTCAGCCCGGTGGCATCAGCAAATCGGTGCAGCCACAGGAACGATTGCAGTTGATTTCGGTAATACAGGAGGTGCGACGGTTTATGGAGCAGGTCACCTTCGGTGACCGACTTGAGACGATCGCCGATCTGGATTGCAGCGCTGATTTGCAGCGCTGGCGTGATGCGCATCTGAACAGCGATTTTGGCCGTTTTTTGCAGTTATCACAGCGACTTGAGCTGGATCAGTTGGGGCAGGGGGGGAACCGCTTTATGAGTTATGGCAACTACGCACTCGACGACGTGTCGCTATACCGTTCCGGCGTCTGGCATGCCGGTAAGCATAGTGGTCTGGATGCGCAGCAGATTTTGGAGGATGTTAGCCATAGCTGGATGAAAGCGATCGATGATCAACCTCGAGCGCCGATCGAGGGCGTTACCGAACCCGATATGTCGAATCTTAATGGCTATAGCTGGTGTAAGTCGCCGCGGCTGGGCGGTCATACCGTTGAGGTTGGCGCACTGGCGAGGCAGTTGATCGATCGGCAGCCGCTAGCCGAATCGCTGATTAACGAGGCGGGAGCCAACGTGCATAGTCGGGTGGTGATGCGGTTGATCGAAGCGGCGCGGACGTTGCTGGCGATGGAGCGTTGGCTGCTGCAGCTGCATCCGAGTGAACCGTTCTATCAGGCGGTCGAGTTGCCGGATCAGGGTGTTGGGGTCGGTATGATCGAAGCCGCGCGTGGCGGGTTGGGGCATTGGTTGCAAGTACGCGACGGTAAGATCGCCAACTACCAGATCATCGCTCCGACCACCTGGAACTTCTCTCCTCGTGACCAGTACAACCAACCAGGGCCGCTGGAGCAAGCGCTACAGGGCACCCCTGTCAATGAGGGGGAGCTTGACCCTGTGTCGGTACAGCATGTGGTGCGTTCGTTTGATCCCTGTATGGTTTGCACGGTTCATTAGGGGAAGTAGTTTAAAATCAATTACTTATATTTATTGGCAAAGCTATGGCAAAACCCCAGCGGTTAAAAATCCATAAAAAACAGCCAGATCGGCGGTTAGTGCGGTGTCTAGTCGATGGTCTACAGCATTAATTCTTAGCAGCACGTTGAATATATTGCTTTATACATACACATTTACCGAAACTAAGAAAACAGGAATACCGGTTATGCTTCCGCAAAAACTTGTCACGTGGTATGAGCGCGTCATCGCCGCTGTTTTTGCGTTGATTTTATGTTTGATATTAGTCGGCATCGGGATTGGAGCTTTACAGTTAATAGCTGACTTATGGAAGTTGATGGAGCTTGAGGGAATTACGGGACACTATCTGGATCTCATTGCCGATGTGTTGACGCTTTACGTACTCGTTGAACTGTCGAGGTCACTGTTTGAGTACTTCAACAGTAAAAAACTTCGAATGACCTTCATCATCGATGCCGCGTTAGTTTTTGTGATCCGAGAGGTGCTCATAGGTTTGTTCAAACACAATATCAAACCGGACATGCTCTATGCACTTTCAGCACTGATCTTAGTCTTAGGTATCCTAAGAATCTCTTCGTCGTTAGTGCATTTGAAAGAGCGTGAAAGCCTGCAAAGCCACAAGGTGAAGGCAGACCCCCAAGTTTAATCATTAGCTAGCACAGCCTTTTAGGCTGGGTGAAACCACTTTTTCTTTTTAAAAGGTAAGGTTTGAAGATCGACTGCCAGTGTTACTTGACCACTATATGTCTGTTTTGTCTTTGGTTCACCAGTAGTTAGATGAGGTAATGCTATCACCTCTAATCAGGTGGCCAAATTCAACACGTTAAGGCACCGAAGAGGAAATTAGTTCAATTTGCCTTGTATCACTTTGACCAAACTGCGCCAAACTTAGCTCAACTAACCTTGACTCGGAGACTCTCTGCCCTTTACCGGTGTCTTTAACAGTGATCGCGACATTCCAATAAGTAACCCCGGCAGGTCCTTCAAGGTGAGCACTAAATAGCTGTTTTTTCTTGGCGATAAGGCGCTGTCCCGAGGCCTTTTTTTGGCCTAACTGAACATTTAACTGCATGCTATCGAGGCGTTTGTTAGACCCTTCCGTCGATATGCTCATAGTAGAATTTTTTCTGCTAGCTGCTTTTTCACGGTGAGCGACCAAGTAAAGCGTATAAGATCCTGTCGGTGATATCTCGGCACCGCGCTCTTTCAGTAGGGTTTGCGCAAGGTCCTGGATATCTTGGGTTAACTCATCCAAACCGGTGCCGTCTAGGCGCAGCAATAGTTTGGTCGGTAATGAATTATGACTTCGCGACTCTACCGTGACAGTTGTTTTATTACGCTCTGCCTCATTGGCTTGAAGCACCGTCGCCAGGGTTAAACTGAGGATTAATACACAGATTTTTTTCATCGATTGCTTTCCAGTGCCAGTTATTCCAAGTTATCTGATCAGCATAGTCAGTCTAAGGCATTGTAATTCATGATAGGTCGGTAAATTAACAACGCTAAAGTTTTGGGATGTCATCCGTGCTGCCCCGTTCCCAAGACAAAAAAACAGGTCAATCTATTGTTTTTAAATAGAAAGTCAATGAAGATCGGCCACCATGTAGATGCCGTAATATGAAGGGGTTTTTAAGAGACGATAGCTAATGCGACTATTTAATAAAAGGGAAGTAAACGACCGCATGTTGATCGCCGATCGTGGTGAAAGTCGTATTAACAAGCTGACTCGTGAAGCGGTCAGTAAGACAACGACCCAAAAGGTTGTTGAATTGGCCTGGACGGCAGGGCCGGTAACGCTGATTGCGTCAATAGGCGGCTATTATCTGGGGCATGGCAAAGCGCTTCCGAAAGAAACGCTAGTCTTTTTTATTGCCTACACCGTCATTGCCGGAGTTGTTGGTTTAGCGGCGCATATGATAAACCGTTTAGCCCGCGGTGCTCGGCAAGAGCAGGTAGAACAACAGGTCACAGGTGTGATGGCTAACCTGCCAGATAGGGTTTTACAGTTGAGAAACATTCAGTTGGAGATGTTGGAACCGGATCAGCGCCGTATCGAAGCGGCTAGAATTCTGCTACAAGATGTTGACCTTGGCCCGCGTTGGCTCGCCACTGCGATAAACAATCTTGGAGGATCTGCAAGGCTTGTTCGTGCTGCAGAAGAGATTGATATCTATCGCCGCGCTGGCATGCATATCTTAGCAACAGATATTCAAGCATCGCATCGCTTGGAAATTGAGCAGTTATATTCATCACACCTTCAGGACAATCCTGCCTTAGCGCAATCGATTAAAGCCTGGTTTGAGGGGGAAGGCGTTGATCCCAAGGCAGGTATACCTCGCAGCAAATATTTCATAGAGCGTATCTTTGCCGCGATCGATGATGACGATGAGGCGTTGATGACCATTGACGACGTCGAAGAGGTTTTTACACTGCTTTTTGAATTGCTCTGTGGCAGACGAATTCCTATGTTGGCTTTCAACTATACCGGAACATCCAAGCTTACTCGCGAGACCGATCGCATTGAGGAGCGCCGCTATAAATATCGACTCGCTCGCGCTAAGGCCTATAGCCGGCTGCTTGCGGTAGCGACGTTTCTTTGTGATCAATTAGACGACGTGTCCTTAACGACCCGTATCGGTATTACTGGGAATCAGCTGCTCGCTTTCTGTGACACTAATATCGATTCACTGGTCGGACGAATTAAGCGTAAAGAGCCAGATGAGAAAAGGCTCAAGGGTGTTTTAGAGAGGGCTCTGGACCTTTATCACCAAGCGTATATTGCCAATCAGAAAACGGATCTAGAGCACAAAGAGTTCCTTGCTATTGTCGCAAAATGGAAAAGGCTCATTGAGAGTCAGCCCGTGTCTGAAGTCGCATTCTATGGTGATACGGAGACTCGAAGTGGGCTTCAAATAACTGAAGATGTTATCTACTTAAGCGATCGAAAAAAGCTGCAGGTTGTACAAAGCCTGTCACGATTTTCTGAATCACCTCATCGGCTACACGAGACTCCAATTAACAGGTTGCAAAATGCCAAACAGCTGGCGGTAAGAATAGCTCTGGCGCTTGATGAGGTGATTGCGATACGCAGACCCGAAGTGCAGCGAGCCATAGACAATGCTCAAGCCATTAACATGGGGGTTTTTGAACGGGGGCTAAGCAGCCAAACAAAGATAGGGTTGGGTGAAGCATTAGCTAAAGAGATCCAAAAAGATATGGCCTCTGCAGCTCAAGCTCTAGCAACCGCTATCTATCGATATTATGGTTTAAAGCTGGACGACCAATCTCAACAGCAATTAGCAGGCCGGTATGGCGTCAGTCTGAATGCTTTAAAATCTGTCTACGACAGAAAAAAGGTTGGAGAGGGAGGCGTCTCAGACATCCCTTCTAAACCGATTCCTATATCAAGGCCTCATTTAGAGTGGCGGTTAGCCCTAGCTCGGCCTAAGCACTAAGTTACATGCTTTACTGTGGCGGTCACTGGCAGTGGCTCCGTACCACCCTCCTGTTTTAGGTCGAGCTATCGCCATGGTGCTGTTCATCATCAGGAGTTTTCATCAAGTTGGTATTCTCGGCAACTTTGATGGGGAACGGCATAGTTTGGCTACCCACGTAAAGTGTACGGTGCGGGAAGGGGATCTCTATACCCGCGTCATCAAAAGCGACTTTGATCTCGGGTTGGATACTGTTTTTTAAATCTCGAAACTTCTCTTTGGTGGCCCAGACTGAAAACTGTAAGTTGATTGCCGAGTCACCAAAGCCACTGAAAATAATCAATGGCTCTGGCTCTTCCAGTGATAGTGGGTTGGCATCGGCCACTGCCTTTAATACTGTGCTGACTCGCTGGATGTCCTCTTTATAAGCGACGCCGATCTGCAGGTCTAGGCGACGGATGGGGAATCGAGTTAGGTTGGTGACTTCTGATTTGATCAGTGTCTCGTTAGGGATGCGCACATAGAGGTTATCGAAGGTGCGTAACTTGGCTGACAGCAGGTCGATGGAAAGCACCTCGCCAGTGGTATTGCCGACCTTGATTACATCGCCTACAGAAAAGGGGCGCTCACCGATCAGAAACAGGCCGCTAATAATGTTGGAGGCTGATGTCTGAGAGGCAAAACCGACCGCGACACTTAGTATCCCTGCAGCACCAAGCAGCACATTTAGCTGAAACCCCAGTTCGCGTAATGCCGAAACTCCGAACATTCCTAGAATCAGATAAAAAATAATGCGCTTGATCAGGATCATATGGTGCAGGGTGAGGTGCTTGTCTAATACCCCATCAACACTTTTGCAGGCCAGTTTGGCTAGCAGGAATCCCATTGCTACTAGAATTAAAGCGCGGCCGCCTGATAACAGGCGTTCGACTAGCTGCCACTCGGACATCGATAGTAAAAGTTCATCCATCAGTCAGCTCCGTTAACCAAAAATTGCACCGAGTGCACGCGTCAGTACGCCACGTTCTAGCGGCGTACGAGGGCCCGCCAATCGCTGTGCAGCTGCTGCCATGGATGGGGCTCCCTTAGCCAAATTCAGGTGGGCGGAGGTCATCCCCTCGTCACAGACAATGGATAACTCTTCGGTCCATAAACTGCCATTTTTGGCAGCGAACACCGATAGGTTCGGGATCGGCAGTAATAGTCTTTCCAGGGTTAATGCCTCAGTGCCTTTGTTGGCGATCTTCACCGGTGTGATGGCTCTGAACGATCGTAAGGGTACGTCGGCTAACTCCAATCGTGCATGCGTGCGGGCCGCGTAGCACACATCCCCTTCGCGTGTAGATGGACCAAACCAGCTATCGGAGGGGCGCCGGGTTGGAATGTCTAACAGCAAAGGCCCTGACGAGTATGCGTAGACTTGCAACCAGATAGTGGTACTGACAAACAGTCGCGCCTCTTGCCCCGGATGGAGTAGAAAAGGCGTCAGTGGTCGAGTCACGACGGGGCGGTCTGCCAACGCAGGTATCACCAGTAGAGGCTTTTTGGACTGTTTAACCACGTGTCGGTGACAGGTGGTTTGTTCATCTAAAGGCTGGGTATTGAGTTCAACAGAGGCGGTATTAAGTTCTTCGAGTGCGGCACTGCCATTAATCTGACAGATATGCCATTCGGTATTTAGGCGCTGTACGCTCAGGCTTAATG
>JBFFKD010000118.1:0-7349 GCA_041555595.1 Motiliproteus sp. | reverse complement strand
TATTTAACAGGTCGGTTTTGGCCTCAAGTTCGTCGGCGTTGATCTGCTCAACGATATGGCCGTGCTCCATCAGGTAGTGACGATCTGCGATCGGGGCGGCGAAGCGAAAATTTTGCTCTACCAAAATGATGGTCAGACCGCGTTCTTTGAGTTGCATCAGTACTTCGGCCAGTTTCTGGACGATGACCGGGGCCAGCCCTTCGGTAATTTCGTCGAGCAGAAGGATGTTGGCGCCGGTGCGTAGGATTCGTGCCATCGCCAGCATCTGCTGCTCGCCACCGGATAAACGGGTGCCTTGACTCTTGCGCCGTTCGGCCAGGTTCGGAAACATCGAGTAGATCTCTTCTACTGACATGCCGTCGGAACGGACTTCTGGCGGAAGCATCAGATTTTCTTCAACATTGAGGCTGGCAAAAATACCGCGCTCTTCAGGGCAGAATCCAACCCCTAGATGGGCGATCTTATGACTCGGCATGTCGATGGTTTCATGACCATTGATCACGATAGAGCCGGAACGCTTGCCCACCATATTCATGATTGCTTTAAGGGTGGTGCTACGACCCGAACCGTTGCGGCCGAGCAGGGTGATCAGCTCGCCTTGGTTCAGCGACAGATCGATGCCGTGCAGGATGTGAGATTCTCCGTAATAGGCATGCAGGTCGCTGACCCGCATCTTCTCGCGGCTCGATTGGATGTTCATCATGGCGGTCATACATTGGCCTCCCGTGAGGTGCCTTTATCATCAGAATCCGCATCGTTAATCGGAGTTACTTGGTTGGCGTCTTTGTCACGATCATGACCGGCGGCTGGCTGGTCATCGGATTCAACGCCCATATAGGCTTCACGCACTTGCGGATTGGCTGACACAGTGGCGTAATCGCCTTCGGTCAGTACGGCTCCTCGTTGCAGTACGGTGATGGTGTCGGACAGGTCGGCAACCACGTTGAGGTTATGCTCGACCATCAAAATGGTGCGATCCTTACTTACCTTCTTGATCAACTCTGCCACTACGCTGACATCTTCGTGGCCCATGCCCTGAGTCGGCTCATCCAGCAACAATAGTTCGGGGTCTAGCGCCAGGGTGGTAGCGATCTCAAGCGAACGCTTGCGCCCATACGGCAGGTCGACCGCCTTTGCGTTGGCGAATGGCGATAGTCCGACCGAATCGAGTAGTTCCATGGCACGGTCATTAAGGCTGTCGAGGCATTTTTCAGAGCGCCAGAAGTAGAGGCTGTCGTTACGCTTGCGTTGCAACGCCACGCGTACGTTTTCGATCACGCTTAGATGTGGAAACACCGCTGAGATCTGGAACGAGCGGATGATTCCCATTCGTGCGATCGCGTCAGAGCTTTTGCTCGTGATATCTTTACCGTTAAACAGCAGGGTGCCGGTGGTAGGGGTAAGGAATTTGGTCAGAAGGTTGAAGACGGTGGTCTTGCCCGCTCCGTTGGGACCGATCAGTGCGTGGATCGAGCCGCGCTCAACCTGCAAGTTGACATCGTCGACAGCAGTAAAGCCCTTGAACTGCTTAACGAGATTGCGTGTCTCGAGGATAATATCTCGGCTCATAGGCTGCGTTCCTAATTGGGTTACCCCGTAGTCGGTCATGCCGCTGCAGGTATTATTGTTATGACGCTGTTTTTTGTTGGTACCGATTAAACGCCAGCAGTGTTGCCAGAATTGGTCGCAAATCTAACCAAATGTAACAGTGCTGTGGTTTCGACACAGAAGGTGTTTTAGGGGTAATCTGTTGCCGTAGAATGGCGCTCTCCCGCCGTTTAGACCTTAGTCTCATGCGTAAAGCGGGGCTCTTCACATCAAGAAGTATGAGCGATGCTATTAGATTCAAAACTGATTAGACGGTTGTTCCTGGCGATGGTATCGATCATCGTGTTGTTTGCATTGGCGATCTATTTTTATTCGGTGCCACTAATCAAAAACACGGTTAATGGTATCGAACAAAATGCTAGTCGTACCGTATTGAACAACGTCTATCAGTTGGCCGAGAAAATTCACTTCAGCCTAGAAGGCTATCGCCAACAAGCGTTGGCATCACGCAAAGCGCAACTCAAGACTGTGGTTGGGTTAGCGTCGGCTTATACCCGCGAGACGTTTGCTCGAGTTGAGCGGGGCGAGATAACAGAAGCTCAGGCTCGACAGCAGTTATTCGAAGGGTTGCGCCGTTTTACCTACGGCAATAACGACTATGTCTGGATCGCAGGATACGATTCAGTACTGCTGTCGCATCCGGACAATCGCTTTCATGGGCTCAATACCGCCACCTCGCGAAGCGATAGTGGCGAAGCAACGGTGATCGCTGGGATCGTGGCGCAGGCGCGTGCTGAAGGCGAAGGCTTTGTTCAGTACCAGTGGCAACGGTTGGGTCAACCCGAAGTGCTCGACAAGATCTCTTATGTGAAGGATTTTCCGCAATGGCAGATTGTTCTGGGATCTGGGGTATATCTTGATGATATTGAAGATGAAGTACAGAAACGACTAAAACTGGCGATCGTCGAACTGCGCGAGGCGTTGCAGGAGATCAAGATTGCCAAGACCGGCTATATGTATATCTTCGATGCCGACGCCAACATGTTGATCCACCCCAACGATAATCTAGACGGCATTAACTTTATCGATCAGCTTAATCCGGATACCGGTAACTCGATTGCCCAGGAGTTGATTGCGGTAGCCGATACCGGCAAGGAGTGGTCTTACCCCTGGGATAAGCCGAGCGATCCAGGAAATTATATCTATCAGAAAACGTCGCTGGTGCGGCACCTCAAAGGCTTTGATTGGTATATCGGTTCGTCGGTCTACCAGGAGGAGCTCCAGCGTAGTTCAGAAGTGTTAACCGAACGGATCATGACGATCACCGGCGTGGTATTGCTGATCGCATTGATGGTGGCGTTGTTGTTCGCATCGCAGATTGCAGCACCGATCCGGCGGCTGGCGGAGACTGCCAAACGGGTCAGTAGCGGTGACTTAAGCGCCCAGAGTGGTATCGATAGTGATGATGAGCTGGGAGTGTTGGGGCGCACCTTCGACGCGATGGTTAAACAGCTCAGTCAGAATATCCAGACTCTCGATTATCAGGTACAACGGCGTACTCAGGAGCTGGCATCGAATGAACAACGGCAGCGGATGATCCTCGATGAGTTGCCAGCACAAATCGCTTACGTGGGGGCGGATCAGCGCTATCGGTTTGTTAACCGTCGCTACGCCAAGATGTTTAATCAAACTAAGCGGGCACTGGTTGGGCGTACGCTGCAGGAGGTGATGCCGGCAGAGATGTATGCCGAGATCAAACCCCATATCGAGCGCACACTGGCGGGTGATGATTGTGATTTTGAATATCGGTTGGTACAGGGTGGGAAACAGGTTGTAACCCGGCGTAAGCTGATCCCTGAGTTCGACAGTGAGGGCCGGGTCACGGCGATCCTGAATTTGACGTTGGATGTTACGGCAGAAAAAGAGGCCGAGCATAAGTTAACCGAAGCCCAGCGAATGAGCGCCGTGGGGCAGCTGGCGGGGGGGTTGGCGCACGACTTTAATAATTTGTTGACGGTGGTCATTGGGAATCTGATTTCGGCCAGTGATCGTTACGCTGAGGTTGAAGGGTTGGCGGATTATCTCGAACCTGCAATCCGAGCCGGTCGTCGTGGTGCGGGTATCACCAATCGGTTGTTGGCCTTCTCGCGTAACCAGCCTCTGAGCCCGGTTCAGGTCGATGTTGCTGCGTTGATCGATGATTCCTTGAGTCTGCTTGAAGGGTCGTTTCCCAGTAATATCAAAATTAGCTTCACCACCTGTGAGGACTGCAGCACACTGGCTTACGTTGATCACAGCCAGCTTGAAAACGCTTTGTTCAACCTGGCTCTCAACGCCCGTGATGCGATGCCGAAGGGAGGGGCGCTCGAGTTCAAAGTGTGCCAGCGCCAGATCATGATTCCGGTTGAATACGATGAGTTGGTGGTGCCAGGGGAGTATTTGGAAGTCTCGGTGACCGATACCGGTAAAGGCTTTGGCAGTGACTGCCTGAGTCGGGCGTTCGAACCCTTCTTTACCACCAAGAGTGGCTCCAGTTCGGGGCTTGGGTTGAGCATGGTGTATGGCTTTGTGAAACAATCGCAGGGCTATATTCGTATTGTAAGTCAGGTGGGACAGGGCGCCAGCATTTCACTGCTGTTGCCTACCTGCGATGCTGATGATACAGAACACTTTTTACGACTACCGACTGACCAGGGGCAGGGCGAATCGGGTGATGGTAAGTTAGTTCTGCTGGTTGAAGATAATGCTGATGTGCGGGCGGTGATAGTCGAACAGTTGGTCAAGATGCGGTTTGCCGTGATCGAAGCTGCCGATGGTTCTGAGGCGAAGGGGCTGGTAGAGAGTTTACCCGAGCTATATGCGTTGGTTTCCGACATCATGATGCCGGGTGGCATCGACGGCTATGAACTGGCTGACAGTGTCCGCGAGCTGCGACCGGATGCCAGAATAGTGCTGATCACAGGTTATGCCTTCGACCAACAGGAGCGCAGCAGGCAATACCTGACATTACGCAAGCCGTTTCGGCACGAAGCGTTACAACAAGCGCTGTTAAGTCCCTATTCGCCTGTTAATCGAGGCGTTGTGGCTGCAGGGTTGTCAGAACTGAGTAATGACAGAGGGAGCGAAGATCAACGTGAGCAGTAATAAATTGATCTATGTGGTTGAAGATGAACGTGATATTGCCACTTTGGTGTGCAAAGAGTTAGAAATTTTTGGCTATGAAGCTTCCAGCTTCTGCACCGGTGCTCAGGCAACTCAGGCGATTCGTCGTCGCACTCCTGCTCTGTGTATCGTTGATCTGGGTTTGCCCGATATGGATGGGCTGGCGTTGGTGCGCGAGCTGTGTGAAAAACATCAGGTTGGGGTGATGATCCTGACCGGTCGTGGCAGCCTGCCGGACCGAGTGTTGGGGTTGGAGCTGGGTGCCGACGATTACATGATTAAACCGTTCGATCCGCGCGAACTGGTGGCGCGGGTCAACAGTCTACTGCGGCGGTTGGATAAGATTGGTCAACCCGACAGTGCTCAACTGTCTAAACTGGCCAAGTTCGGCGACTGGTGTTTTGACCCCTCGACACTGACCTTGTCCCATAAAGATGGCCGCACCGATACGCTGAGCTCGGCCGAATCGGAGCTGCTGATGCTATTCCTGCGCGCGCCACAACAGATTCTCAATCGAGATCGACTGATGGGTGACCTGATGGGGCGTGATTCAATTCCGTATGAGCGCAGCATCGATGTGCGGATGTCTCGGATTCGAAAGAAGCTCGAGCAAGACCCTAAAAAGCCGCTGCTGATTAAGACAGTGTACGGGGTTGGCTATCTATTGTCGGTACCGGTGGCATGGGTGAGTCCTGAATAGATCCTTACGCTGCCGAAGCAGTAGCAATCAAGGTTGCTCGGACCTCACCGAGGTGGGTTACCGATAGTAGGTGGGGCAAGCCTAGAAAACCTTCCTCTTCGGGTACCGGAATTTGCTCCATGATTTGATAGCGGTAGCCCAGACTGCTGTGCATTCGTTTATACAGTCGTGCCCGATTCATTCCCGCCACGTTGAAGGCGTATTGGTAGCCGTGCTGAAGTGCTGATTCAATCAGCGCGCTGACAATGTTACGGACATTATCGACGTTACGGTATTTGGGTAGCAGTGCTAGACGGGTCCATTGGCAGTATGCGACCTGATCTTGTTCTAATTGCGGGAACCAGTGCCCAAGATCGAGCCCTTCGTGCTCGAGTGGTAGTTGCTGAGTCTGAATTTTGGTGTCATTTCCGCTGCGGGTGAGATTGCCGGAGATGCGGGCACCGCCGATACACTGGTCACCATCCCGGGCGATCATGACTAAACCATCACGATCGAACCGATCTTCAGCACCGTCAAAGTCGATTAATCCAAGGTCATTGCGAAAGCAAAATTCACGAATCTTGTAATATTGTTGCAGCATGGCCGGGTCACGGCTGAGCTCAAATTGGATGGGCACTGTTAAAATCCTGTCTTTGTCGTATCAATCGGTATCGCTGCCATCCTGGCGTGTAGTCGCCGTAAACAAACCGCAATCTCGTGCCGTTTATTACCAGCTATTGCTCCCTTGGAATCATCAATCATGACCGATGGAGTCGATGATTCTTTATCACATTTCCTCTAAAGCTAGTTTCATGCCATTGTTTTTTTATTGCCATATATCAAGTGGTTGTTGTTTTGTCGTTGCTGTTTTAGGGAGGAGGCAAGTGGGTTTGGATCAGTTTGTTGGGATATCTGTCGTCAAAAACAGACAATAGCTAATGCTATTTGTTAGTAGTCTTAGATATCAGTTGCTTACACTGTCTGTTATCTGCGACAACAAGGATTTTTAAGGCTTTTTGACCAGGATCGTGTCTTTAATGGAGGGGGCTGGAGGAGCAAACTCGAAGGGTCGACGGCGGTAGCCTTCTAGACATTTAGTCACCGGGCTTACTTCGGGTTGGTTTTGAACAACTCGGCTTTGATCTCGTGACGTTGTAATAATTTATAAAAGTCGGTCCGGTTGCGCTGAGCAAGACGCGCGGCCTGGGTCACACTGCCGTTGGTTAACCGTAGTACTTTGGACAGATAATCGCGCTCGAATTGGCGACGGGCTTCGTTGAATGAGGGCAGGTAGGCGACCTTACCGGACAGTGCCTGGCGGACATGACTGGCGGTTATGACGGCGCCAGGGGTCAGCGCTACCAGTTGCAGCATCAGGTTTTGTAATTGCCGAACGTTGCCTGGCCATTGTGCACCGACTAACAGCTCTACTGCATCGGGAGCGAGGCGTTTAACGCCTCCACCCATGCCGTTCATTGCACTCGCTTGGTGAAGGAAATGATCGGCCAACAGAGGAATATCCTCGACCCGCTGATGGAGTGAGGGTATAGCCAGGTTAACCACGTTGAGCCGGTAGTAAAGGTCCTGACGGAACAGGTGTTCGCTCATCGCCTGCTCCAGATCACGATGAGTAGCAGAGATGATGCGAACATCGACTCGGTAGCTCTGGGTACTGCCGACAGGGCGTACCTGATGATCCTGCAGCACCCGTAGCAGCTTGGCTTGCAGTGGTAGCGGCATATCACCGATCTCGTCCAGAAACAGGGTGCCACCGTCGGCGGAGCGAAGCAGCCCCAAGTGGTCGGTGACGGCACCCGAAAATGCGCCGCGCACGTGGCCAAATAGCTCTGATTCAAGCAGTGGTTCGGGCAGGGCGCTGCAGTTGATCGGAATAAAGGGCTGGTTGTGGCGCGGGCTGGCCAAATGCAGGGCCTGGGCCAGCAGTTCTTTGCCGGTGCCG
>JBFFKD010000117.1:0-7361 GCA_041555595.1 Motiliproteus sp. | reverse complement strand
GCTATGTGTCGGCGAGTATTTCGCGCTGGGCTTAAGCACTCGTTGGTCGACAGCAAGTGGCCGGTGTTTGAGCAGGCGTTCTTCGATTTTGATCCGATCAAGCTGAGCTATCTGAGTGATGAGCAGCTCGAGGCGCACATGCAAAACAAAGCGCTGATCCGACATTGGGGCAAGATTAAATCGATCCGAGCCAACGCGCTGATGCTGTGCGAGCAGGCGGAACAGCACGGTAGCTTTGGTCAGCTGATCGCCGATTGGCCCGGTGAGGATATTATCGGTTTATGGGCGCTATTAAAGAAGCAGGGAGCTCAGCTCGGAGGCCAATCGGGGGCCGCCTTCTTGAGGATGGTCGGCAAAGATACCTTTCGTTTAAGCCCTGATGTTGTTGCTGCGCTCAAGGCGCAAGGGGTGGTCGACAAGATGCCAACCTCAAAGCGCGATCTGCAGTTGGTTCAGGATGCGTTCAATACCTGGCAGCAGCAGGGCGGCCAGCCGATGGCTCATATCAGCATGTTGCTGGCGTTTACCGTGGGCTGATGCGGCCGCTTATGGATCCTCGTTTGATCAAACAGGGCTATTGTGGACCGCTTCCCAGCGCTGCGCCTCTGCTGTAGTGTCGGTGGTTGTTGTTACAAATAACCGATACAGGTCACCCGCGTGAATCGAATCGCTATCTTCGTCGATGTCCAGAATATCTATTACACCACCCGCCAGGCCTTCGGCCGGCAGTTCAACTACCGCAAACTGTGGCAACAGGTCAGTGCTCAGGGCGAGATCGTCTCGGCTACCGCTTATGCTATTCATCGCGGTGATGATAAGCAGTTGAAGTTTCAGAATGCTCTGAAAGCGATCGGTTTTAACGTCAAACTCAAACCGTATATCCAGCGCAGCGATGGTTCGGCCAAGGGCGATTGGGATGTCGGTATTGCCATCGATGTGATGGATAGTGCTGCCGATGTTGATACCGTCGTGCTGCTATCCGGTGACGGCGATTTTGATCTGTTGCTGGAGAAAGTGAAGCGCGATTATGGGGTTAGTGCTCAGGTGTATGGCGTGCCGATGCTGACGGCTAATTCGTTGATCGATTCGGCGACCCGGTTTCATGCGATTGATCCAGACCTGTTGTTGTAGCTGTCTGCTAGCTATTTAGGCATCACTGCTTTATGTCGTTTTCGGGATTGAGTTTAGTCGCTGCTGTTTGATTGAAGATTGGCCGTCAGGTACTTTGCGCCTCTGGATTCCTTAAAAAAACTGATCAATTTTTCCACTCTCGCGTAACTGTTGCAGTCCTGTGTTAAACGCTTTCAACCAGCGAGTACTGTTTGGATTATCCTTGGTAAATACCAAGTAGGTTGGCTTGAAGTAGAAGGGGGTTAGATAGTGGGTGATGGCAGCCATCTCTTGAGGGGAAAACTTTGTTGCTAACAGCTGATAACCGTCATCGATATTGATCGGGAACAACTGGGTTCGTTGAAGCCGCAACATCTGTAAATTTTGGCTATCGTTATTGGCCTGCTTCGGCGGCATTCAAGAATTCCGGAGTGTAGGAGTAACCTCCGGTTGAACCGATAGTTAGGCCTCTAAGGTCGGCCAGGGTTTTCCAATCGAAGGATAGCAAACTGGCGATGAAAAAAAGGGGCTCAACCGAGCCCCTAATAGATCAACGCTTAGCCAGGATATTAATTATCCCAACCCTCGATACCCGCCATATCGGGCAACTCATGCGCGATACCCTTATGGCAGTCGATACAGGTTTTCTCGCCAGTGGCCAACGCGTTTTCATGCTCTTTGAAGGCGCGTGATCCCTGCTCGGAGTAATCCATCGATTCGAGGTTGTGACAGTTACGACACTCGCGCGAATCGTTAGCCTTCATCCGAGCCCACTCACGGGCCGCCATCTCACCACGGTGGGCCTGGAACTTCTCACGGGTGTCGATCTTGCCGGTGATCTTGCCCCAGACCTCTTTACTGGCCTGGATCTTACGAATGATCTTGTAGACCCACTCTTTTGGCACGTGACAGTCAGGACAGGTTGCCCGGACGCCTGAGCGGTTGGTGTAGTGGATCGTCTCTTTGAGCTCCACAAATACGTTGTCACGCATCTCATGGCAGCTGATACAGAACGTCTCCTCATTGGTTTTCTCCAGCGCAGTGTTGAAACCGCCCCAGAAGATAACCCCCGCAACAAACCCGCCTAGCAGCAGCACGCCGAGGGCGGCTTTGGCTGGACTGGTTAACGCGCACCACATACGAGCGATGGCGCCTTGCTGTTTTTCACTCATACCTAAACCCCTTGTTCAGTCATTAGGTCGCTCACTGCTGCAGCTTACCGCGTCAGATCGCTGGTGGACTGATAGGTATTCTCAATCAGCGGCTTAGCATTTGCTTGCGGCACGTGGCACTGCATGCAGAAGTAACGCCGCGGTGAGATATCCGCTAGAGCATGACCGTCGCGGGTCTCGAAGTGGGTCAGGCTGACCTTAGTCGCCCCTGACTCCTTATAACGATCCCAGCTGTGGCACGACAGGCATTTATTGGAGCGCAGATCGACCCGGTAGTTGCGGATATCGTGAGGGATAACCGGTGGCTGCTGGATGTAGTTACGCTCGACCAGGATGTCGGTATCGACATTTTTGGCCATCTCTGGTGCTTTGTTGGTGGCATCCAGTTCCTGGATACCGCGAAGCGACTCGAGTCCGCCAATTTGAGCGAACGTTGCGTGGGACAGCGTAAGACCGCCCAGTGCTAAGGCCGCAGACAGGACCACGGTTGTTTTTTTCATGGGTGTTTCTCCATCCGGTTGGCAAAGCGACTGCCAAATTCAAATACGTTTACGGAGCAAATATCGATACAGCGACCACAGTTAGTGCAATTGGGTGACATAATCACCGGCCCCTGGAGCGCACTGCTGCCAGGAGCTTTACCTTTCAATGCGGGTTTGATGACCTGGGGTTCGGGGCACACCGCGTAGCAGTCCATGCAGTCGTAACAGGCGTCACGGTTGCTGGCCTTGACCCGCAGTGGGCTGGTTTTACCTATCAGGCTGTAGCAGGCACCCATCGGACACAGGTGACCGCACCAGCCGCGAGGCAGTACGAACAGATCGAACAGGAATATCGCCACAATCACCAGCCAGCCCAGGCCCATGCCAAACACCAGCCCGCGAAAGAGTAGCGAGACTGGATTGAGCAGCTCCCAGACCATCACGCCAGTGATCGCTGTGATCAGTAACAGCAGCGCCAGAATCCAGTAGCGCAGGTTACGCGAGACCGGAACCCGACGGCGGATACCTAAGCGGCGCGAAGCCCAGCCCGCCAGATCGGTGACCGGATTGACCGGGCAGACCCAGCTGCAGAAGGTGCGACCACCAATCAGCCAGTAGAAACCGGCGACGATAGCAGCACCCAGCACCATGGTGGTGATGGGCAGGTGGCCACTGGCTAAGGTTTGAACGAACACGAACGGGTCGGTTAACGGCACCGTTTCCAGGATCAGGCTGCCGCTGAGGTTGCCCTTCAGCAGCCAGACTCCGGCAACCGGACTCAGTATAAACAGCGCCAGCGTCGCCAGTTGGCTGACTCGGCGCAGTACCAGTAAACGGTATGTGCCGAGATAGCCTTTGGTTTTGATGGCGTCTGTTCCTACCTGCAGGGTCATGATTCACCCTCCGGCCGACGAGTCGGTAGCTTGATCTGCTGAGGGATCAGAGATTCGCCCTGATTGGCTCGCTTCTCTTCCCACCCCAGCCGGTAGTGATGCCCCAGCTCGCCTTTGGCCAGCTTGAGCGGTACCACCTTGATCGCCGCTGTCTCCAAAACACAAGCCTGTTCGCATTTACCGCAACCGGTGCACTTGTCTGAGTGTACGGTGGGCAGGAAGCGAGCATGGTGGCCGGTGCGTGTGTTGCGCTCCATCTCCAGTGTGATCGCCTCATCGATCGACGGGCAGACGCGGTAACAAACGTCACAGCGTAGGCCGAGAAAGTTGAGGCAGGTTTCCTGATCGATCAGCACCGCAAGTCCCATGCGGGCGTCATCGATATCGTCCAAAGCTTGATCCAACGCGCCGCTGGGACAGGCTGCAACGCAGGGTATGTCTTCGCACATCTCACAGGGCACATCGCGAGCGATGAAGTAAGGGGTGCCGTTGGCGATTGGATCAGTGATTTGGGCCAGCTTCAGGGTGTCGTACGGACAGTCCCGAACGCACAGTCCACAGCGCAAACAAGCGCCGAGAAAGTCCGCTTCGGGCAGGGCTCCGGGTGGTCGCAGCAGCTCGGGTGCATGCGAGCGAGCATCGGTGGCGATAAGCCCCAATCCCACACCCAACGCGCCCATGCCACACAAACCCCGGGCAGCATCGGCAAAGAACGCACGCCGCTGGCGGCCGTCCTTGTCGAGTTGCTTGTGGTTGCCCTGGTTCATATCAACACTCATCTACTGGTATTCAGCGTTTTGCCGGTTAGGCCTTAACGATTTTTACTGCACACTTCTTGTAATCGGTCTCTTTTGACAGCGGATCGGTAGCATCAAGGGTGAGCTTGTTGACCAATCGGCTGGCGTCGAAGAACGGGATAAATACCAGGCCCTCAGGAGGACGGTTACGACCGCGGGTCTCGACCCGGATCTTGATCTCACCACGACGTGACACCACCTTGGCCTCCTGGCCGCGACGAAGGCCGCGCTTCTTGGCATCTTCAGGGTGCATGTAGACCACCGCATCTGGGACTGCGCGATACAGTTCAGGCACCCGACGGGTCATGGTGCCGGTGTGCCAGTGCTCCAGCACACGGCCGGTCGATAGCCACAAGTCATACTCGGCATCGGGCTCTTCGGCCGCGGGCTCGTAGGGCAGGGCGAACATCACCGCCTTGCCGTCGGGCTTGCCGTAGAACTTGAAGTCATCACCTTTGCCAACATAAGGGTCGTAACCTTCACGGAAGCGCCACAGCGTCTCCTTACCGTCGACTACCGGCCAGCGCAGACCGCGAGTCTGGTGGTACATCTCGAACGGTGCCAGATCGTGACCATGATCGCGTCCGAACTCGGCGTACTCTTCGAACAGGCCTTTCTGGATGTAGTAGCCAAACTCGTTGGCTTCGTCGTTATCGAACCCTTCAGCGGTCTCGCTTAGAGGGAACTTATCGACCTGGCCGTTGGCGTACAGCACATCGTAGAGGGTCTTGCCACGGTACTCGGGCTTCTTGGCGATCAGCTCTTCTGG
This sequence comes from Motiliproteus sp., assembly GCA_041555595.1. GTDB lineage: Bacteria > Pseudomonadota > Gammaproteobacteria > Pseudomonadales > Balneatricaceae > Motiliproteus. Next base: position 2,138 of record JBFFKD010000117.1, on the reverse strand, counting down.
CCAAACTTCCTCGACCTTGAAGCGCTTGGAGAACTGCACCAGCTGCCACAGATCCGACTTGGCTTCGCCAGGTGCTGCGACCTGTTGGCGCCAGAACTGGGTCCGGCGCTCGGCGTTACCGTAAGCACCCTCCTTCTCGACCCACATCGCGGTCGGCAGCACCAAGTCGGCAGCCTGTGCGGTAACGGTCGGATAGGGATCTGAGCAAACGATGAAGTTTTCCGGATTGCGATAACCGGGGTACCCCTCTTCGTTCATGTTGGGAGCAGCCTGCATGTTGTTGTTACACATGGTCCAGTAGGCGTTGAGCTTGCCGTCTTTCAACATCCGGTTCTGCAGTACCGCGTGGTAACCCGGCTTGGGTGGAATAGCGCCTTCTGGCAGCTTCCAGATCTTCTCGGCATAGGCGCGGTGCTCAGGGTTCTTAACCACCATGTCGGCAGGCAAACGGTGGGCGAAGGTGCCCACTTCACGGGCGGTACCACAGGCTGAGGGTTGACCGGTCAGTGAGAATGGACCCGATCCAGGGGTCGAAATTTTACCGGTCAGCAGGTGCACGTTGTACATCAGGTTGTTGGCCCAGACGCCACGGGTGTGCTGGTTGAAGCCCATGGTCCAGTAGGAGACCACCTTCTTGTTAGGATCGGCATATAGCTTGGCCAGTTCCAGCAGCTTGTGCTCGGGCACACCGGACAGTTTGGAGGTTTTTTCGACCGTGTATTCGCTGACGAACTTGGCGAAGGCATCGAAATCGATCGGCTTAGAACCGCCCTTGTTGGGGTTCTTCGCCTTCTGCTGCAGCGGGTGGGTTGGCCGCAGTCCGTAGCCGATGTCGGTGACACCCTCGCGGATATTGACGTGCTTGGCCATGAACTCCTTGTTCACATTGCCGCTCTGGATGATGTAGTTGGCGATGTAGTTGAGGATCGCCAGATCGGTCTGAGGCGTGAAGATGATGTCGTTGTCGGCCAGCTCAAAGCTACGATGCTTGAAGGTCGATAGCACGTGAACTCGAACGTCGGGGTTGCTCAGACGACGGTCGGTCAGACGCGACCACAAGATCGGGTGCATCTCGGCCATGTTGGAGCCCCACAACACGAAGGCATCGGCGTTTTCCAGGTCATCGTAGCAGCCCATCGGCTCGTCGATACCGAAGGTGCGCATAAAGCCGCCTACCGCCGAGGCCATACAGTGGCGGGCGTTAGGGTCGATGTTGTTGGACAGGAAGCCGGCCTTCATCAGCTTGGCAGCGGCGTAACCTTCCCAAACAGTCCATTGCCCTGAACCGAACATACCGACCGAGGTGGGTCCTTTGGCTTTAATCGCGGCCTTGAACTTGTCGGCCATGATGTCGAACGCGGCATCCCAGGAGATCGGGGTGAACTCGCCATTCTTGTCGTACTGGCCATCGGTCATCCGCAGCATCGGGCTGGTCAGACGGTCTTCGCCGTACATGATCTTGGACAGGAAATAGCCCTTGATGCAGTTCAGGCCTTTGTTGACCGGTGCATCGGGATCACCCTGGGTCGCCACTATCTTGCCCTTTTGGGTGCCGACCAGAACGCTACAACCGGTACCGCAGAAGCGGCAGGGTGCTTTGTCCCAGCGGATCTCAGAATCGCTGGATTTAGCCAGCAGGTTAGTTGCCGAGGCTGGTACTGATACCCCCGCAGCGACGGCCGTGGCAGCAATAGCATTGCTTTTCACGAAATCTCGTCTGGTTAGCTTCATGGTGCTTCTCCTGCTAGTGCGCACAATCGGATTCATCATGGTGGTAGACCAATGATGTTGAGATGACGCCGGGCATGTTGTTGATTGTTTCGATCGTTTTGAGGGCGTGCTTTTCACCGTCGAGCTCTTCGACGGTGACTACGAGGTTACCCTCGTCACCAATGGCGTGTACTTCAACGCCTTTGAGTTCGGTCAGGCTGGCGGCAATCGCCTGCGATTTGGTCGGAGGGGTTCGTACCACGATGCCGGTGATATCGAACAGCTCCTGCGAATCAGGGGGTTGGGGCGGTTGTGTGTCTGGTTGCATTAGCAATCAGTCTCCTTGGTTATTTATCGTTATTGGTTTTCATAGGGGATGCAATGCTCGAAAGCTCGGCTTTCGATGGTATCCGGATGTTAATAGCCTG
>JBFFKD010000116.1:0-7411 GCA_041555595.1 Motiliproteus sp. | reverse complement strand
TGAGACTCTTAGCATCCTTAAGTTTACTCGCAAATTAACCGCTTCGTCGCCCCGCCAACAACCGAATCAGCACTCTTAACCCGTAATAATCTATGCGATGATGCCGCCATCTAAATAACCCTGACTGCGAGAGTCTCATGTCGAAAAAAGTTTACTGCCTAGCCCAGTTCCAACCCAAACCCGGTCAGCACCAGGCACTGTTTGAGGTACTGCAAGCACTGGAGCCTAACACCCAGCGTGAAGACGGTTGCCTACAATACATTGTCACCCGCCATGTCCCCAGCCCATTTGCCGAAGGCGATAGCTATCCGATTGTATTCAATGAGATCTGGCAGGATATGGCGGCGTTTGAGGCGCACTGTCAGCGCCAACAAATTCAACAGTTTTTCGATCGTCAATGCGTGGCCGACGATGGTCTGGTCGAGAAGTGGAACGTTTGCGTCTACAGCGACCAACCCGAGCAGTACGACGCTCCTGAGCTCTGACCTGTCGACTAGGAGGGCGACTCGCCCTCCAGCTTCGGCATTCGTTTAAACCGTTCCAATATGCGTCGTCCGTACACATTGACCAGCAGCCCCAGCATCACCAATAGAATGCCCAGCGCCTGCAAGGTATTGAGGGTCTCACCCAGTAACAACCAGGCAGCCAGCAACCCCACTACCGGTACCATCAGCGTTAACGGCGCCACCTGTGATGCCGGATAGTGCCGCAGCAGATAGGCCCAGCTACTGTAACCAAAAATAGTCGCCACCAGCGCTAGGTAGAGGACCGCCAGGATCGAATCCAAGCCGATCGCAGCCAGACTGCTGCGGATCAGTTCGGGGCCTTCCAGCCAATATGACAGCAGCATAAACGGCAGCGGTGGAATCAACGCGCTCCAAACCACCAGACTGAGTAGGTTGACCGAACTAAACTGGCCGATCTGGCGGTTGATGATATTTCCCAGCCCCCAGGCAGCGGCTGCACTGATGGTCAGCATAAAGCCCAGCACCGTCATGCCACCAGACTGACTTTGGGTCGCCAGCAGTGCCAAGCCGCCACCAGCGATCAATAATGCCCAGACCTGCTGCCCCTGCCAGCGTTCACCTAAAAAGATCAAGGCAAAGATCAGCGTAAAGATCGCCTGCGCTTGCAGCACCAGTGACGCCAGCCCAGCCGGCATCCCGACCTGCATGGCACTAAACAACAACGCGAACTGGCCGAAGCTGATAGTCACTCCGTACGCCAGCAGCCACTGCAACGGTAGTTTCGGCGGCTTGATAAACAACAGTGCCGGAAATGCCACCAGCGCGAACCGTAACGCACCGAGTAGCATCGGCGGCAGTCCATCGAGCCCCCATTTAATCACCACGAAATTGACACCCCAGGCCACGACCACCAACATTGCCAGCGCCCAATCTTTGGTTTGCATCACCACTCCTCATACCCACACTCAGAGGCAATTTGAACAGCACAACAGGTCATGCCAACGACGGTGCATTCTGGCCTACTTACCTAGCCTTGCCTATACACTGGTGTTATCGGTCGGATTCTTTATCATGGCGGTCTGACTTTGCAGACCCACCTGTCTCGGAACCCTTTCATGACCGACGCTACCAACACCCTGCCGCTGATCCTGGTCGACGGATCATCTTACCTGTACCGGGCTTTTTTCGCCTCACAACAAGCGGACCTGCGCACCTCATCGGGTGCGCCATCGGGGGCGATCCGGGTGGTTACCAGCATGTTACGGCGCATGCTCAAAGATTACCCAGGCAGTCCGGTAGTGGTCGTGTTCGATGCTAAGGGCAAAACTTTCCGTGACGATATCTACCCGGAATATAAGGCGCATCGGCCGTCGATGCCCGACGACCTGCGCAGTCAAATCGAGCCGATTCACAACATCGTGCGAGCGATGGGTCTACCGTTGATCGCAGTCGAAGGGGTCGAAGCCGACGATGTGATCGGCACTCTGGCGGTGCAAGCTACCGCTGCCCAACGTGACACCATTATATCGACCGGCGACAAAGATATGGCCCAGCTGGTCAGCGATCACGTCAGTCTGATCAACACCATGAACGACACCAAGATGGATCGCGATGGCGTGATCGAAAAGTTTGGCATACCACCCGAGCTGATTATCGACCTCCTGGCACTGATCGGCGACAAGGTCGACAACATCCCCGGGGTACCCGGGGTGGGCGAAAAGACCGCGTTAGGGCTGCTACAGGGGATCGGCAGCATCGAGGCCCTATACGCCAACCTCGACAAGATAGCCGAACTCGGATTTCGCGGTGCCAAGACCATGGCCAAGAAGCTCGAAGCCAACCGTGACAACGCCGAGCTGTCCTACCTGTTGGCGACCATCAAAACCGATGTCGAGCTGGAGCAGGGGATCGACGATTTCGTCGCTCCACAACCTGACAATGACGCGCTAGCCAAACTGTTCGGCGAGTTCGAGTTCCGCAGCTGGATCAGCGAACTCAATCCCGATGCGGTCGTGGCAACCTCAAATTCTGCCAACACCGACCCCGCCATACCCGTCGCACCGAGCGAACTCGATTACCAGACCATCCTGGAGCAAGCGGAGCTGGATCACTGGATCGAACGGCTGAAACAAGCCGATCTGTTCGCTTTTGATACCGAAACCACCAGCCTCAACTACATGGAGGCAGAACTGGTCGGTGTTTCGTTTGCGATTCAGCCCGGTGAAGCCGCCTATGTGCCACTGGCCCACGACTATATGGGCGCACCGCCGCAGCTCGATCGCGATGCGGTACTGGCACAGCTCAAACCGCTGCTCGAAGATCCCAACCAAGCCAAGGTCGGCCAACACCTCAAATATGATATGAATGTGCTGGCACGCTACGATATCACGCTCCAGGGCGTCGCTTTCGACACCATGCTCGAATCTTACGTGCTCAACTCGACCGCCGGCCGCCATGATATGGATTCATTGGCCGACCGATTTCTGGGGGTCAGTACGATCAAGTTTGAGGAGATTGCCGGCAAGGGCAAAAAGCAGCTGACCTTCAACCAGATCGAACTGGAGCAGGCCGCGCCGTACGCCGCCGAAGACGCCGATATCACTCTGCGACTTCACCAGGCGATCAAGGCACAATTGAGCCAGCAAGCATCGCTACAGGCGGTATTTGATGAACTGGAGAAACCGCTGATTCCGATCCTGTCGAAGATCGAGCGCACCGACGCGCTGGTCGATGCCAACATGCTGGGCAAGCAGAGCCATGCGATCGGCGAACGGTTGATCGAGCTGGAGCAACAAGCGTTTGAGGTCGCAGGTAAAGAGTTCAATCTAGCCTCCCCCAAACAGCTGCAGGAGATTTTGTTCGACCAACAAAAGCTGCCGGTGATCAAGAAGACCCCCAAGGGCGCCCCCTCAACCGCCGAGGAGGTGTTAGTCGAACTGGCACTCGATTACCCGCTGCCCAAACTGATTCTGGAACATCGCAGCCTCAGCAAGCTCAAGTCGACCTATACCGACAAGCTACCGCTGATGATCAGCCCGTCGACTGGACGAATTCACACCTCCTATCATCAGGCTATCACCGCCACCGGACGACTCTCATCAACCGATCCGAACCTGCAGAACATTCCGGTGCGCTCGAAAGAAGGCCGCAAGATTCGCGAAGCATTTATTCCACCGCCAGGCTACAAACTGGTCGCCGCCGATTACTCTCAGATCGAACTACGAATCATGGCCCACCTGTCACAAGATCAAGGCCTACTCAACGCCTTCAAGCAGGGCGAAGATGTCCACAAAGCTACCGCCGCAGAGGTGTTCAAGGTTGAACTGGATGCCGTCACTTCCGATCAACGTCGCAGCGCCAAAGCGATCAACTTCGGACTGATCTACGGCATGTCGGCATTCGGACTGGCCAAGCAACTCGGGATCGGTCGTAATGACGCGGCTAAATATATCGAGCATTATTTCGAGACCTATCCCGGCGTCGAGCGCTATATGGACGAAATTCGCGCCAGCGCTGCCGATAAAGGGTACGTCGAGACCTTGCGCGGTCGTCGCCTCTATCTACCCGAGATCAACGCCCGTAACGGTATGCGCCGCCAAGCCGCCGAGCGAACCGCCATCAACGCGCCGATGCAGGGCAGCGCCGCCGACATCATCAAGCAGGCGATGATCGATGTACAGAGCTGGCTCGATAGCTCAGAGCTGGATGCCCGCATTATCATGCAGGTTCACGATGAACTGGTGTTTGAAGTCCGTGACGCTGATGTCGAGCCCTTCTGCCAGCAGGTTATCGACAAGATGGCACAAGCTGCCGACCTCGATGTACCGCTGTTGGTCGAAGCCGGTGTCGGTGACAACTGGGAGCAGGCACACTAACCCAAAACAGTACGTAACAACTTGATTTATATGCCGTCGAAAATAAAGTTGCTAAAACAACCTGCTTTATCTGAACTATCGACCATACTTAAAGTCCCAGAAAGGAGAGCCGAGAAACTTTTTTTATTGCTACATCGTTACAGTTAACGGCTCTCAGAAGCAGATGTATTAGGCCCTAACCTCGCCCCCCTTCCGAAGCTAGGGCCTTTTTTTTTGCTTCACCTTATCCCCATCTTGGCTCCATATCTTAACCCGGCCCATCCGCCGGGTTTTTTCTGCCTGCTATTTAATAACTGATATAGCCGGAAGCCGACACCGGCATCCATGCCTGCTGGTGGCATATGACCGCCAAGGATGGCGGAAATGCAGTTTTTGCAGGAGCAAAAAACTGCCCGCCCTTCCCTGGGCATCGCCACACCGGCATCCATGCCTCTTTGTGGCATACCGCCCTTCCCTGGGCATAAAAAAACCCGCACTCAGTGAGTGCGGGTTTCGCTAAAGCGAGAGGCGCGCATGTCAGGCACCTCCCAATCCCTCTTCCAAAGCGTTCGATCAATAGCCCTTCAAGTGATCGATATACTCAGGTAAGAACAGCGAAATCTGTGGGATGTAGGTGATCAACATCAAGAAGAACAGCAGCAGCAACATCCACGGCAGTACCGACTTGATTACCCAGATCATATTGTGGCCCGTTATACCTGCCGTCACGAACAGGTTGAGCCCCACCGGCGGCGTCAGCATACCGATCTCCATGTTAACCACCATGATGATACCCAGGTGGATCGGATCGATGCCCAGCTGAACGGCGATCGGGAACAGAATCGGCGCCATAATCAGCAGGATCGCGGTCGGCTCCATGAAGTTACCGGCGATCAGCAGCAGGATGTTAACCACGATCAGGAAGCCCCAGGCAGGCAGGCCCCACTGCAGAATGGTCTCGGCCACCGAGTGCGGAATCCGCTCGGTGGTCAGTACGTGGGCGAACAGCATCGCGTTGGCGATGATGAACAGCAGCATCATGCTGACCTTGGCGGCATCCAGTACAACCTTATTCACTTCTCGGTCGAAGATACTGCGCGGAATCGCAACCGCCATCTGCACCGTGTTACGAACAAATAGGGCAGGAACACTTTCGCCAACTTTACGCCAAGGCACCCCTTTGATCGGCCCCATATCGCGATAGCCAACCACGGCCACCAAGAACGCATAAACCGCAGCCGCTGCCGCCGCTTCAGTCGGACTGGCGATACCGCCGTAGATCGAACCTAGCACGATGAAGATCAGCATCAGGCCGCCCATGGCGATACTGGCGGACTTGGCTAGTTTCAACACACCCGGAAATGGCTGTGAAGGCAAGTTGGTGACGCGAGCGACGATATAGATCACCAGCATCAGTATAAAGCCCATCATCAATCCAGGAATCAAACCGGCCATGAACATTCGTGAGGCGGACACCTCTGTCGCGGCAGAATACACCAGCATCACGATCGACGGTGGAATCAGAATACCCAGGGTACCGGAAGTGGTAATAACACCGGCCGCCAGTTTTTCGGGATAGCCCGAACGTACCATACCGGCAATAACGATTGATCCGATCGCCGCCACGGTAGCCGGAGACGAGCCCGAAACGGCAGCAAATAGCATACAAGCCATGATCGAGGCCATCGCCAGACCACCCTTGATATGACCGACGCTATCGATGGCAAAGTCGATAATCCGCTTAGCCACACCGCCAGTAGACAAGAATGCAGACGACAGGATAAAGAACGGGATTGCCAGCAGGGTGTAGTGCTCAGATGTCGCTTCGAACAACTTCAGCGCGATTGACGCCAGCGAGTCGTTAGAGAACATTAGAATCGTACTAACACTCGACAGACCGAGCGCAATCGCGATCGGCATGCCCATAAACATACAGGCGAACAGAATGAGGAAAAGAGTTGCTGTAGCCATTACTTGGATTCCTCTTGCTTAGCCATTGCTTTAAGTTCTTCGGCGATATGCATACTCTCTTTCGCCTCATCCGCTAGATGGAAACCATCGGTTTTATGGGTGAAAACACTCCAGAAAAGATCCAGAAAGCGAACCACCAGCAGGCCAAAACCGATCAACAGTACGCTGGTCGGGATCCATTTCTCGATCGCCAGATCTTCCATCTCGATGCCGATCATGTGTAACTTGCTCAGGTAAACCCAAGAGCCGTACAGGAACAGGCCGCAGTAAAACAGACAGAGCGCGATCGCGAACATGGTGACACCGCGATGGATGTGACTCGGCAACATCTTGACGAACACATCGACACCGATATGACTGCCAACCTTAACGCCATAGGAGGCACCAAACAGCACGAACCAACCCATCATCGTCAGAGTCACCTCCTGCGCCCAGTGGATACCAGCGTTAAAACCAAAGCGGGCGACCACCTCGGCAAAAACCAACAGAGTCATTGAGACTAGCAGGAGGCATAAAAAGCTCTCCTCCAGCCGATTAATCATTTTACCTAGCATGCCGCTGTTACCCCTGTGACATCATGGTCTAAGAAGCGAAGGCCGATCCCTGTAAGAATCGCGCCATTATCTTTGATTGTGGTCGGGCAGATGCCCCACCGGACACATCTTGTGCGGTAATTTTTTTACACCAGAGGTGTCCGGTAAAACAGTCCTGAGTCGACCCAGTAAAGCAGCAGCCCAAGGCTGCTGCTCACTGCTTGGAACAGGGCCTGCAATGCAGCCCTTAGTACTGGGTAGTCGCTTGAGTTACTTGTTTGAAGCAACCGCCGCGTCGATCAGATCAGCACCGATCTGGTCTTCAAACTGCTTCCAAACTGGCTTCATCGCCTCAACCCACTGGCTACGCTCAGCATCGGTGATAGAAACCACCTGAGAGCGCTTGGAATCGATGATCGCCTGCTTGTCGCTGTTAGCTTTTTGAGCAGCAACCATGTTGCCGTGTGCAATTGCTTCGTCCAGCGCCTTCTTGATTTCGGTCTTCAGACCCTCGTCCAGCCCCATCCAGAATTCAGCAGAGGTCACCACTAGGTAATCCAGTACACCGTGGTTAGACTCGGTGATG
>JBFFKD010000115.1:0-7452 GCA_041555595.1 Motiliproteus sp. | reverse complement strand
TCGCTTACTGCCTGCGGTCGTGGTGGGGCCGGTCATTATGGTGATCGGTTTGAGCCTGGCACCGGTTGGTGTGTTTATGGCGCTGGGCAAGACCGGTGACGGCTCGTTTCAGCTGGTCGATGGTGACGTCGCATTAATTATCTCGATGGCGACTCTGTTGACCACCGTTTGTGCCACCGTCTTTTCCAAAGGCATACTCAAGTTGGTACCTATTCTGATCGGTCTGGTCGTTGGTTATGTGATGTCGTTGGGGTTTGGTATCGTCAATTTTGATGCGGTGGGTCAGGCCGCTTGGTTTGCGGTGCCATCGTTTACCGCACCTGAATTCAATATAGAGGCGATTCTGTTTATCCTACCGATCGCGATCGCACCTGCGGTAGAGCATATCGGTGATGTGGTCGCGATCGGGAATGTTGCGGGTAAAGATTTCTTAGAAAAACCCGGTCTTAAGCGCACCCTGCTGGGCGACGGCTTGGCCACCAGTGCCGCTGGCTTCTTGGGCGGGCCGCCCAATACCACTTATTCTGAAGTGACCGGTGCTGTGGCGCTGACTAAGGCATTCAACCCGGTGATCATGACCTGGGCGGCAGGCTTTGCCATCCTGCTGTCTTTCTCGGGTAAAACCGGTGCCTTGCTGGCGTCGATTCCTGTCCCTGTCATGGGGGGGATTATGACCCTGTTATTCGGTGCGATCGCTGCGGTTGGTCTTAATACATTGGTCAAAGAGGGTAAGGATCTGACTGAGCCGCGCAACCTGGTGATCGTGTCACTAACGTTAGTGTTTGGTATTGGTGGGATGCAGTTCGGTGTTGGCGAATTTACCTTGAAAGGAATTGCTCTGGCGGCGATTCTGGCTATTGTTCTTAACTTGGTTCTCCCTAAAGAGGCTAAGGCTACCGCTACTGCCGAGTAAGCTTGTCTATTTGGCTTGTGTGTCGCCAGTAGGTTGGTTTGTCTCAGTTCTCAAAAGCCCTGCATAGCGGGGCTTTTTTGTTTTTAGGAAAAACGACGACAGGCGTTGTGATCATGGCGGTTAATAAGGATATAGCGTTGTTGCTGTCAAACAATAAAGCTAAGAGTTGTCATAAGGCGCTATGAAATTTAGCTGAGAGTTGGGTCTTATGGGAGGGAGGGCAGTGAGTAATGAATCAATATTTTATATTGTACGAGCGTAACTATAAGGCTGTCTGCTCCGGGATTAGTTTGCACACCTGTTAATCTAACCAAAAGCCCTGATTAAACAGAGCTTGTAAGGTTCGGCGTGCCTCGTGCACTCTGGTCAGTGCGCGTGGCTGTCTTGCTGTGCCTCGGGCTGGTCTTCAGAGCGGATGTTGATGGCATGGGTTCCTTTGGGACCGGGTGATGTGTCGAAACACACTGGCTGCCCTGCTTTTAGTGTTTTGTAACCATCCATCTGAATTGCGCTGTAATGTGCAAATAGATCTTCTTCTGATTCATCAGAAAGAATGAACCCATACCCTTTAGCATTGTTGAACCACTTAACTTTCCCTGAGTGCATTGTGATACTCCCTTTACAGCATAACTATATGTTCAAAAATACGGGCGAAGTTAACCCGTTTCAGCTTCGATAATTAGGATAGACCCTGATCTACGATAGACCATCAGGAGGGGGCAAAAAATAGGTAAAATTCTTAAAACACCTGTTTGAAAATATATTTGATGATGATTGTTTAAGGTTTTAATAATGCCCTCACAAAGGAAGATCGGTCGGTGATTTGGTATGGGTTGATGTGTTCCGTCACCGCTAGCGGTATCATAGCCAGATTAGTAATTTACAGGTTCTACCGATGAAATATAGCGATCCAATCCGCCTTGCTGGAGGAGATGAAGATTTTGATGGTGACACCGGTACGGTCGCTCAAGCAGCTAAGCCGGCACTGAAACCACCGTCAATGTACAAGGTAATCTTGCTCAACGACGACTACACTCCCATGGACTTCGTCATCGATGTGCTAATGTCGTTTTTTGCGATGGATCAGGAAAAAGCAACCCAGATAATGATGGCGATCCATACTCAGGGTCGAGCAGTTTGTGGCGTTTATTCGCGTGACATCGCTGAAACTAAAGCGACACAAGTGAATCAATACTCAAGAGAGAGCCAGCATCCTTTGCTTTGCGAAGTTGATAAGGCGTGATCAGATCCAGAGGTGAATTAACGTGCTGAATAAAGAGCTAGAGCTGACTTTAAGCTTGGCCTTCCAGGAGGCTCGCGATAAGCGTCATGAATTCATGACGGTTGAGCATCTGTTGTTGGCTTTGTTGCGAAACCATTCTGCTATCAAGGTATTACAAGCCTGCGGTGTCGATATTGATCGATTGCGTAGTAGTCTTAATGCTTTTGTCGAGTCCACCACGCCATTGATCCCGGCTGAGGATGATGAGCGTGAAACTCAGCCGACTCTAGGTTTTCAAAGAGTGTTACAGCGCGCTGTTTTTCATGTCCAGTCATCTGGCAAGTCTGAAGTAACCGGTGCAAATGTATTGGTGGCGATCTTCAGTGAGCAGGAAAGTCAGGCCGTGTATTGCCTGAACCAGCAGGGCGTGGAACGTATTGACGTAATTAATTATATTTCTCACGGTATCCCTCGAGTGCTCGATAGCGATCAGCACTTGGAGGAGGGCGAGCAGGCCGAAGAAAGTGTGGATAGCAATGCTGAGGCGAGCCCGCTAAGCCAGTACGCGATTAACCTCAACGTACAGGCGGCCAGCGGCAAAATCGACCCTTTGGTCGGTCGTCAGGAGGAGGTCGAGCGGGTAATTCAGATTCTGTCTCGACGCCGTAAGAACAATCCGCTGTTAGTAGGTGAGGCCGGTGTTGGTAAAACGGCAATTGCCGAGGGGTTGGCCAAGTTGATCGTCGATGATCAGGTGCCCGATGTGATCGCCGATAGTGTGGTGTACTCACTCGATATGGGCGCGTTGCTGGCGGGTACCAAGTATCGCGGCGATTTCGAAAAGCGCCTGAAAGGGCTGCTGTCAGAGATCAAAGATAAAGCCGGCAGTATTTTGTTCATTGATGAGATTCATACCATTATAGGTGCCGGAGCTGCATCGGGTGGGGCGATGGATGCCTCTAACCTACTCAAGCCTCTATTGAGTTCGGGAGATCTTCGCTGTATCGGATCGACTACCTATCAGGAGTTTCGAGGCATATTTGAAAAGGATCGGGCATTGGCTCGTCGATTCCAGAAAGTCGACGTGCTGGAGCCATCGGTTGAGGAAACCTATCAGATTTTGCAGGGATTGCAGTCTCGCTTCGAAGAGCATCACAAGCTTAGCTACAGCCAGGAGGCTTTGCGAGCGGCGTCGGAATTGGCTGACCGTTACATCAACGACAAGCATATGCCAGACAAGGCGATTGATGTGGTCGACGAGGCGGGTGCATATCAGCAACTCAAGCCCGAAGATGAGCGCAAAGAGTTGATCGAAGTGGTTGATGTTGAGGCTATTGTTGCCAAAATTGCCCGGATTCCGCCTAAGAGTGTTTCTGCATCTGATAAACAGGCGCTGGCTAAGCTTGAAGATAATTTAAAGATGGTGGTGTTTGGTCAAGATACTGCGATCGAAACCTTGTCGGCTGCGATCAAGCTTTCACGTGCGGGTTTGAAAGAGCCACAAAAGCCAGTCGGCTCATTCCTGTTTGCAGGTCCGACCGGGGTTGGTAAAACCGAAGTGACGAATCAGTTGGCCCGTATCATGGGGATTGAATTGGTCAGGTTCGATATGTCTGAGTATATGGAACGACATACAGTTTCAAGGCTTATCGGTGCGCCTCCGGGCTATGTTGGATATGACCAGGGTGGGTTGTTGACTGAGGCGGTGACCAAGACCCCGCATTGTGTGCTCTTGCTGGATGAGATCGAGAAGGCTCATCCGGATGTGTTTAACCTGTTGCTGCAGGTGATGGATAACGGCAGTCTGACCGATAATAACGGGCGCAAGGCTGATTTCCGTAATGTAATTCTGGTAATGACGACTAACGCAGGGGCTGAAGATATCAGTCGACGCTCGATGGGGTTCTCGCACCAGGATCACAGTAGTGATGCGATGGAGGCGATCCGAAAGCTGTTCACTCCAGAGTTCCGTAACCGGCTCGACGGTATTATTCAGTTCTCGGTGCTCGATACCGAGGTGATCAAAGGTGTAGTCGATAAGTTCCTAATCCAGTTGCAGGCGCAGCTAGATGACAAGCAGGTGCATATGCTGGTTGATGAGACCGCACGGGACTGGTTGGCAATCCATGGTTACGACGAAAAAATGGGTGCCCGTCCGATGGCTCGGTTGATTCAGGAGGAGATTAAGAAGCCGTTGGCTGAACAGGTGTTGTTCGGTGAGTTGGCTGAGGGTGGTGAGGTGCGGGTTTCAGTTGAAGCTGAGAAATTGTGCTTCAACTACGAGGCAGCCCGAAAAGCTGCCCCGTCGACAGTCGATTAGCGGGCGCGGTAGATGATGCGTCCTTTAGATAGGTCATAAGGTGTTAGTTCTACTTTGACCTTGTCGCCAGTCAAGATGCGGATGTAGTGCTTGCGCATTTTGCCTGAGATGTGGGCTGTAACTACATGACCATTCTCGAGCTCAACCCGGAACATAGTGTTCGGCAGGGTGTCGATAATGGTGCCTTCCATTTCAATGCTTTCTTCTTTAGCCATTTCTGGGCTTACCTCTGGTACCAATTATGGGTCTGCTACACGTTCACTAAGGCGCGGTATTCTGCCGTATTTCTAGGGTTGACGCAAAATATTTTCGGCGTCTAACTCATCTAAATCGTTTTTTGTTAACTGGATCCAATGACCTTCGATCAATAACTGGATCGGCAGGTAGTCGATTTTGTACATCATCTTCTGACAGCCTGCTACCCAGTAGCCGAGATACAGATAGGGTAAACCTTCGCAGCGTGCCTGTTCTATCAGGCTGAGGATGGCGAATTTACCCAAGCTGCGGCGCTGCTGCTCGGGATCAAAGAAAGTGTAGATGGCCGACAGCCCTTGTTCGAGTTGATCCACTACCGACAGTGCGAGCAGTGTTTGGTCGAGTCGAAACTCAACAAAGCGGGTCTGCTGTTCGCTCTCCACCAGAAATGATCTGAATTGATCCTCGCTGGCTGGAAACATATCGCCATCATGATGCCGTGTGCTGATGTAGCGATCATACAGGTCGTAATACTCCGGATTATTCTCCGGTTGGTGGTAACTGATCGTTAGATCACGATTAAGGTTGTAGACCCTTTTTTGGCTTTTGCTGGGATGAAAGTTCGCGGTTGGTACTCTGGCTGAAATGCATGCTGCGCAATTGTCGCAGTGGGGGCGGTAGATATGGTTGCCGCTACGCCGAAACCCTAGGTCAGAAAGTTGGCTGAAGCTGGTTTTATCCAGTGTTATCGCAGGATCTACGAAAATCGTTTTGGCCTGTTGATTATCCAGATAGCTGCAGCTGTGCTCTGGGGTGGCGTAAAACTGGAGTTGATGGAGATCAGTCACGGCTATGGAATCGCTTTGACAGAGATGAGTCTGATGATGGTTCTTATCTGAAGCGAACCGGTAAATATTTTTTTTGTAACCTGTACTGATCTCCAGTTCATCACCATTAGTTAGCTCGAAGTGCTTTCAAGTTCCCAGCGATGGTCTATTTTCTGGTCGACGTTGGCCGTCAATAGTTGAATGAATTCTGCCCGAGAGATCATTTGTGCGCCTAGTGATTCTAGGTGTTCGCTGTGTACTTGACAGTCCACCAAAGCATAGCCCCATCGCTTCAACTGTTCGACCAGAGTTGCATAACCGACCTTGGATGCGTTGCTGCGGCGGCTAAACATCGATTCGCCAAAAAAAAGTTTGCCGATCGCCAGGCCATATAGTCCGCCAACCAGTTGGTTGTCCTGCCATACCTCGACCGAATGCGCGACGCCCAGTTTGTGAAGCTTGATATAGGCTTGTTGCATTTCGGTGGTGATCCAGGTGCCTTCGTTGTCATTTCTGGGTTCGGCGCAGGCTTGGATCACGGCGCTAAACTGCTGATCAAGAGTGACCTTGAACTGCCGTTGGCGGATCTGCTTGCGCAGACTTCGTGATACATACAGTTGCTCTGGAATAAGCACGCAGCGTGGATCGGGACTCCACCATAGGATCGGTTGCTGGTCATCAAACCAGGGGAAAATGCCGTTGCGATAGGCGTTGATCAGTCGCTGCGGGTTGAGATCCCCCCCCGCTGCGAGTAGTCCGTCAGGGTCCCTCAATGCCTGGCTGGCAGGAGGGAAGTCGGTTTGGTTTGGTTCAAGCCAGGGGATCTGGGTCATGGCAAAAGGCAGCGGGCAGCAGAGGGGCTACCCGCGACCGGTTACTTATCTAGGTTGTCGAGAAAGCGTTCAGCGTCTAATGCGGCCATGCAGCCGAAGCCTGCTGAGGTGACAGCTTGACGGTAAACCTGGTCCGCGACATCACCGGCGGCAAACACGCCAGGGATACTCGTTTGAGTGGCGTTACCCTTAAGACCGCTCTCGATAGTCAGGTAGCCGCCGTTCATCTCTAGCTGATCTTTGAAAATGTCGGTGTTGGGCTTGTGACCGATAGCGATAAAGGCTCCCATCGCTTCAATATTTTTGGTCTCGCCGCTGTTTACGTCTTTGATCCGCACGCCTGTAACCCCCATCTCGTCGCCAAGAACCTCGTCGAGTGTGTGGTTCCATTCGATATTGATGTTGCCATTGGCGGCCTTTTCCATTAGGTGGTCTTGCAGGATTTTTTCGGAGCGAAGACTGTCTCGACGGTGGATTAGGGTGACCTCGGAGGCAATGTTGGACAGGTATAGAGCCTCTTCGACAGCCGTGTTGCCGCCACCGACCACAACCACTTTCTGGTTGCGGTAGAAGAAGCCATCGCATGTTGCGCAAGCGCTAACGCCTTTACCCTTAAAGGCTTCTTCAGAGTCGAGCCCCAGATACATCGCCGAAGCGCCGGTGGCGATAATCAGGGCATCGCAGGTGTAAGTGCCGCTGTCGCCGATCAAGGTAAAGGGGCGTTCGTTCAACTTAACCGTATGGATGTGGTCAAATTGGATCTGGGTATCGAAGCGCTCGGCATGCTTTTGCATTCGATCCATTAGCTCGGGTCCCTGGACGCCTTCGTAATCGCCGGGCCAGTTATCAACATCGGTGGTGGTGGTTAACTGGCCGCCCGCCTGCATGCCGGTAATCAACAGAGGTTTAAGGTTCGCGCGTGCTGCATAAACGGCAGCGGTGTATCCAGCAGGGCCTGATCCCAGTACGATCAGGCGGGAATGTTTAGTTTCGCTCATGAGCTGTCTCGGTTCCGTGTTCAGGGTGTATTGATCGAGTGGCGCACATAGTAATCCAATTGTTTCTGCTTGTGGAACTCCTGCTGCACCGGACTAAGAAAATTTGGCTCTGAGCTTATTCCCGTCTAAGCAGCCACACTGATA
>JBFFKD010000114.1:0-7506 GCA_041555595.1 Motiliproteus sp. | reverse complement strand
TAATACCCCCATCAGTAATAGGTTGGGCAGCGTGCCAAGTGCGAAGGCTAGCATCAACAGAGCACCATTGATCAGGCTGCCGGTGGCGGTCGCATTGATCAACATGCTGTAAACCAGGCCGCAGGGCAGCCAGCCCCAGAGCATGCCAAGCTTGAGAGCCTGGAGTGGGCTGCGTATCGGTAACAGCGTTCTTCCTAGTGGTTCGATTCGTTGCCAAAATCGTCGGCCTAGCTTCTCGACATGGTTGAGCAGCATCCACCAGCCGCTCAAGTACAGTCCGAGTAACAGCATGAATGTCCCGGCCGCGATGAGTAGAGCACGCTGGGCTATCTGTAAGGGTAGCCATTGCACCAGTAATAACCCAAGCCCTCCCATCAGCGCCCCTGCCAGGGTGTAGCTAAAAATACGGCCGCTGTTATAAGCCAGTTGATAGCTCAACAATCTGAGTGGTCGTTGACGCTGTTGGTGATCTAACCCCAGATTGAGGGTGCCAACGATGCTGCCACACATCCCTAAACAGTGAACGCCACCAAGCAAACCGACCAGAAAGGCGCTGAGGTATGGAAGCGAATCGGAGCTCATGGTTTCATTTCCGCTGATACTCGATACAAATAAAATGAGCCCGCTAGGGGCTCATTGTTCATCTGCAGGTCATTGCGCTTAGATGCTAAGCGGTAAGCCGGAAGATTCGCGAAGCAACTGCATATCCAAGATGCGGATATGTTTGCCGCGAACCGCAATTGCACCGGACTGATGCAGTTTGGTAAATAGTCGGCTGAGGGTTTCTTTGCGCAGGCCGAGGAAGTTGGATATATCATCGCGTGACATCGGGAGTTGGAACTGTTCGCTGGAGAAGCCTCGCTCTTTGAGTCGCATCGACAGGTTGATCAGGAAGGCTGATAACCGTTGCTCTGCATTCTTGCGTGCCATCAGCATGGCAAACTGGCGATGCAGATCGAAGTTTTCCTTGTTTAGCATGTGCTGCAAGTTTTGCTGCAAGGCTGGAACCTGCGCTGCTGTATCGTTGACGCTCTGCATGGGTAGCTCGCAGACATGGCTGTCTTCCAGTGCGATAGCGCTGCAAGGATAGGCTTGAGGATAAATAGCCGTTTGCCCAAGGGTTTCACCGGCGAGTGCGAAGCCGACCACCAGTTCTTGAGAGTTCGGATCAATGTTGACCAGTTTCAGGGCACCCGAGGTGACTGCGAAGATTGCTCGAAACGCTTCGCCCTCTCTGAATAGGTACTGGCCTGCTTTAATCGGCTGGCGGCGTTCAACAAACTCGTCACCAATGCTCAGATCGCGACCGCCAATATCGATCGGTTTGCACAGAGGAAACAGGCCGCAATCGTCGCAGGCAATATGTTGTGCTTTGCTTTTATTATCGGTTTGGATGTGGTCAGGCATGCTGTTCCTATAAAATTGAGTGCCGTCCGTTAGCGCGAAATAATGTCTACAAATTAGCTCGATAAATCAAGGTGGGTAAAGATGCCACACAATCGCTATGAAATCCATTTGGAATGCTTTTTATCAAACGATGGTTTATAGCTGATTGTTGATATAACAGCGCTTTTAGGGCTCTGCTTATGGATGGGTAGCGTTAGCTGTCTTGATGTTGGATGTCGGTCTCCTCGTTATCGACATCATTGAGCTGGCAGCGTTGGGCGTTTTCGCTCGGTTCTAGTATTGGTTTGTTGTCACTGCTGCCGGCGAGTTGATTATTGCCGTGCACTCTCCTGTTCGATAGTTATAATGCCAGCCTATGAATCATCTAATACTATATTGCCGTCCTGGGTTTGAACCTGAGTGCGCAGCAGAGATCAGCGATCTGGCCACTCAGGCGGGTGTGCCGGGCTACCCCAAAACGCAGCGCGGTGATGGCTACGTAGTCTACGTCTGTCATGCCGAAGATGGCGCGCAGCAGTTGTTGCAGCGATTGGTGTTTGCAAAACTGATCTTTGCCCGTCAATGGTTCGCAAGTCCTGGCTTGATCGATGACCTACCTGTGTCAGATCGGATTACGCCTTTAGTTGAGCAGCTACGGCAGTTGCCTCAGTGTGGTGAGTTGGTAGTTGAGACAGCCGATACTAACGACGCAAAATCGCTGGCTGGATTTTGCCGCAAGTTTACTTCGCCATGCGCTCAGCAGTTTCGCCGCGAGGGTCTTCTGAGTGCTAAGCGCAATGGCAAATTACCTCGTTTGCATCTGTTTATTATCGGCACTTCGAGCCTGTATGCCGGGGTGAGTTATCCAGGCAATCATGCGCGGCAAGAGATGGGTATACCTCGACTCAAATTTCCTGCTGCGGCACCGAGTCGTTCAACGTTAAAGCTGGAAGAAGCCTTTATCCATTTTATTCCGGTTCTGAAAAAACGCGACAATTTACTGGCGCCGGCGATGCGTGCGGTGGATCTTGGAGCGGCGCCCGGTGGCTGGACTTGGCAGTTGGTTAAGCGCCATCTGCGGGTTGTCTCTGTTGACAATGGCCCGATGGCGCAGTCGTTGATGGACAGCGGCCTGGTCGAGCATGTGCGTGAGGATGGTTTTCGATATCAACCGCAGCGATCGGTGCAGTGGATGGTATGCGATATGGCTGATCAACCGGCCAAGGTAGCCAAGCATATGGCATTATGGCTGGAGAAGGGGTGGAGTGAGCGGATCATCTTCAATCTCAAATTGCCGATGAAGAAGCGCTATCAGGCGGTCTGCGAATGCCAAGATCTGATCTATCAGCAGTTGTCTGAGGCCGGTATTGATTACCGGTTGGATTTCAAACAGCTTTACCATGACCGGGAGGAGGTCACAGGTTATCTGCGCCGAATTTAGCGCTGGGTCGTTAGAGCATGGGGTTATACATGCGTCATAATGGTTATCTTCTCATCTTCTACCAGCATTGGTCGTAGCAGCGCCATTATCTCCTTGCGTTCGCTACTGTGATACCACTGCTGCCAATCCCGTAGAGTGCGATAGTTGGCAAAGATGATTCGATGGTTAGGATCATCCATATCTTGAAGTGACTCGCCGCTGATAAATCCATGGCTGTTCATTGCTGTTTGTAATGTCGACTTGGCTCGGAGTTGGTAATGCTCGGCTAGGTCCATTGCGATCTGTCGTTCAATCATCACTTTTATCATGGCTTACTCCCTTTCGTTTTAATCTTGTTAATTAAATATATAGCCTGAAGTTTGAGCGCAGGGATCGCTTGTTCGAGAAAAATTATGCCCGATGGGGTTTTTCCTGACTACAGGTTTTGCGACAATGGCGTCTGATTGCTTAGGGTGGCTGTATGACTGAAACGAAAGCTGATCATTATATGGATGCCGTCGGGCTTTATTGCCCCGAGCCGGTTATGATGCTGCATAATAAAGTACGTGACGTTGCTACCGGAGAACTGTTGGAGGTGGTTGCCACCGATCCTTCTACTCAGCGCGATATTCCTAAGTTTTGTACTTTTCTCGGTCATGAGCTGGTGAGTACCCGCGAAGATGCTGACCATTTTTATTACCTGATCCGTAAAGGCGAAAGCTAGCGGTTCGTCCCGTTGATCTACCATTATTGATAATGAACTCCTCTATGACTCAGAACCAATCTCAAGCTCAGCCTGCTAGCTCGACCAAAAAACCTGCCAAGAATAAAAACCGTGCTGCCAACCAAGCAGCGGTAGCGCAGATCTCGGAGCTGTATCCCAATGTGTTCAATCGTAATGCGGTTAAGCCGCTAAAAATCGGTATTCAAGAGGAACTGCTGGCCGATGAGAAGCTTTCCAAAGGAAAGATCAAGCGGGCGCTAGCCTCATACGTACGTGCACCCCAGTATTACAAAAGTCTGGTTGCCGGCGTTGATCGTATCGATCTCAATGGCGAGGCAGCTGGGCAGGTGACTGAGCAGGAAGCTGAGCATGCCAAGGCGATGTTGAAAAACTTGCGTGAAAAGCGTCAGCAGCGAGTTCAGGCCGAAAAAGAGCAGGCTAACAGTGCCCGCATCAACGACAAGTTGGCTCTTCTGGTTGGTAAGAATCAGTAGTTTTTCAGTGTTGCATCTCTAGGCTATCGGGCTAGATCTGCGCCGGCCTTGCTAGCCGGTCTGTGGGTTTAGCCGATGCCGTAGTCGTACCGTAAGTATTGTTGCCGAGACCATTACGCCGATAATCTGACCGTACCAGAACCCTTTGGCCCCCATCGCCGGTCCTAGCTCATCCGTATAGCAGAGTAGATACCCGATCGGCAATCCGATCAGCCAATAGGCTATTATTGCAGCGTACATAGCGGTCTGTGTGTCTTTGTAGCCTCTGAGAACTCCAACCAGTACTACCTGAACGTAATCTGGAAGCTGCAGCAAAGCGGCTAGGCCGAGTAGCGCAATGGCTAGAGCCATGACTTGAGGGTCTTCGGTAAAGAAGCTGCTGATCAGATGGGGTAGGCTCAGGAACAGGGTGGCGGTGATCAGCGCCAGCAGTAGCGCCATTCCTAGGCCGGTATAAGCGATAAACCGGGCTTGTTGGTGTTGTCCGCGTCCACGTTGGTAGCTGATCCTGATTGTCATCGTCATTGATAGGCTCAGCGCTAGCATGAATGCCAGCGTGGTTGAGGCGAAGGCGATCTGGTGGCCGGCGACACTGTCTTGCCCTAACGGTGCTAAAAACAGTGCGATCAGTGAAAACATACTGACTTCAATAAACAGGGCAAAGCCGATCGGCATCCCCAGTTTAAGTAGCTGTAGTTGTTGTTCAGTACGCGGTCGCTGCCAGTCTCGCCAGTAACGGATCGGTTTGAACAGGTTGTCTCGGCTGTTGAGCATTAGCAGCGCGGCCAGTTGAATCCACATCACCAGCGCCGATGCCCAGCCGCAGCCAGCGCCGCCCAGCTCGGGCAGTCCCAGTTTTCCATAAATTAGCAGATAGTTGAGAACGATATTGCAGAGCAGTCCCAGCAGGCTGATCAGCATTACCTGGCGGGTCTGATGTAGCGCTTCGGTGCTGCCCCGTAGCACCATGTAAAGTGCTCCGGCGGGGAATCCTAAGCAGATGGCTGTGATGTACTGTTGGCTAATAGCGTTGACCGGGGCTTCGACCTGCATCAGTGCCATGATCGGTTCCGCTGCCAATAGCAGGCCGATACCTCCGCCTAGACCGATAAACAGTGCCAGCCACAGCCCTTGTTGGATGTGCTGTTTAATTTTGCCGTTATCACCGGCGCCAAAGGCCAGTCCGACCAACGGCACGATCGCCGCCAGAATACCGCTCAATGCGAAAAAAGTTGGTTGCCATAAGCCGTTGCCGATCGCGACGGCGGCCAGATCTTGCTTACCATGTTGGCCAGACATCAATGTATCGGTGGTGCCCATCGCCGCCATCGATAGTTGGGTGATAGCGATCGGAGTGCCGAGCTTGAAAATTGCTCCAATCTCACATGTCAGACGTTGTAATAGCGATGGCATAGATCACCGGTATGTTGGCTTGGATGAGCGGGCGTCAAGGCTACAGCAATGGCTGTATGACAGCTATGGGGTGGAATAAAAGAGGGGGCTGGACTTCGTTGCGTGTGTTGCAGTGCTGGCTGAAAGGCGGAGTGAGCGGTGTTAAAAACAGGCACAAAAAAGGGAGCTGAATCTCAGCTCCCTTTGATTTACTTCCAGGTGGCGCTAACGGTGGATGTTAGTCGAACCGCTTGGCGACGTAGCTGCCTGGGGCTGCTTCGATCGGTGCGTAAGTTTTGGAACCCAGAGTAGCAGGGGCGTCAACCTGTTTGCCGGTGTGCTTCTTGAGCCAAACTGACCAGTGCTTCCACCAGCTGCCTTCCTGGCGCTCGGCGCTTTCGAACCATTGCTCTGGTGTGCCGCCCAGCTTGCCATCGACCCAAAAGTGGCGACGGTCTTTAGAAACAGGGTTGATTACGCCGGCGATATGGCCGCTGGCACCCAGTACAAACTCGCTCTTTTCCATCAGCTTGGTGCCGACAAAGGTGCTCTTCCAAGGAGCGATGTGATCGTCGACGCAGGATAGGAAGTAGCAAGGAACTTTGATCGTGGTTAGATCGATAGGCTCGCCGCAGATGGTTAGCTTGCCGGGTTTAACCAGGTTGTTCTCCAGGTACATGTTAGTCATGTAGTAACTGTAGAAGTTAGCGGGCATGTTGGTAGGATCGCTGTTCCAGTACAGCAGATCGAACGGCACTGGTGATTGTCCTTTGAGGTAGTTGTTAACCACGTAAGACCAGATCAGATCGTTGGAGCGCAGCATGTTGAAAGCGTTGGATAGGTTTTTGCCGCTTTGAAAGCCTTCTTCGGAAGCTTTTTTAGTGATTTTGCTAACTTGGTCCTCATCGACAAATACGCCGATGTCGCCGGGCTCGGAGAAATCGGTCAGGGCGGTCAAAAAGGTTGCTGACGCGACTGAGTTGTCTTTTCGCGCGGTCATCACTGCCAGGCTGGCAGACAGGATGGTTCCGCCGATGCACCAGGCTACGGCGTTGACTTTTTTGCTGCCGCTGATCTCTTTGATCGCGTCGATGGCCTGCAGAACACCTGATTCTACATAGTCATCCCAGCCGAGGTGACTATGCTCTTTTCCTGCATTGACCCAGGAGATCAGAAATGTGTTTTGACCTTGCTCGACCGCGTACTTAACGAACGAGTTGCCTGGCTGCAAGTCCATGATGTAGAACTTGTTGATGCACGGCGGAATGATTAAAACAGGGCGTTCGGCAACTTTTTCACAGGTCGGCTTGTAGTGGATCAGCTGGAATACGTCGTTCTGAAATACTACTTCACCAGGCGTTGTTGCGATGTTTTCACCGAGTACAAAAGCGGTCTCGTCGGTCATTGAGATGCGCCCTTTGTCGATGTCGCCCATCAGGTTTTGCAAACCGTCGATCAGGCTCTGACCTTTGGTTTCTATCGCCTGCTGGATAACTTCCGGGTTGGTCGCTGCGAAGTTGGTCGGTGACATCGCATCGATGTATTGCTGGGTGTAGAACTCAAGTTTTTTCTGGTTTTTATCATCCAGATTAACACTGGATGCTGCCTTGTTCAGCAGTTTGGACGCGATCAGGTATGACTCTTTGATGTAGTTAAATACCGGGCTGCTGCTCCACTCATCGGAGTTGAATCGGCGGTCACCCGCGACAGGCTCGCCCGCTAGCTCAGAGCTGCCGGTTAGCAAGGTGGACCAGAACTGCAGCGAGCTTTTTTGGTATTCTGTGACAGCGTCCATCCAGCCTTGTGGATCGGTTGGTCGGCTAAGGAGCTGTGACCATGCACTGTTGAGGTTGTCGAGGTATTCGCCGCCGACCTGACCGCCAAAGGCTTCAACTAGCTTGTGAGTTTCGGCATTCATAGCGTTAAAGAAATCGGTGGGATTGGTGGAATCGCTCTGGTCCATAGTGTTTTCTCTCCTGCAAGGCTGGTGTGGTGCTCTGCCGCATAACTCTCAGTATTGAGTGCTGCAGACACCTCTGACCGCGGCAGTATAAACTAATGCTGCAGCAGCGTCCTCCCTGTTAAGTGGG
>JBFFKD010000113.1:0-7557 GCA_041555595.1 Motiliproteus sp. | reverse complement strand
TTAGCACAGCCCCTTAGATCCGACCACTCGATACACGCCAGATACAAAAAAGCCGCCCTAAGGCGGCTTTTTGGTTTGACTAGCTCACTTACCCCTCGATAGGGAAAGCGGGTAACGCTGTTTGGGTCATCTGCTGCAACATGCGAATAACCTGACAGCTGTAGCCGAACTCATTGTCGTACCAAACATACAGCACACAAGAGTCACCACTGACAATCGTTGCCAGACCATCGACCACGCCCGCCGCACGTGAACCAACAAAGTCCGTTGAAACCGCCTCAGGGGAAATACTGTAATCAACCTGCTTCTGCAGGTTCGAGTGCAACGCGATATCTCGCAGATACTCGTTCATCTCCTCCTTGGTTGTCGCTTTATCCAAGTTCAGATTCAGGATCGCCATTGAAACATTCGGTGTTGGAACTCGGATCGAATTACCAGTCAGCTTACCTTCCATAACGGGCAAAGCTTTAGAAACCGCCTTGGCAGCTCCAGTCTCCGTGATAACCATATTCAATGCAGCAGAACGGCCACGACGATCGCCCTTATGGTAGTTATCAATCAGGTTTTGATCGTTGGTATAAGAATGCACGGTTTCAACATGACCGTTCTTAACCCCAAACTTGTCATAAACCGCTTTCAGCACAGGCGTGATAGCGTTAGTCGTGCAGGACGCAGCAGACAAAATCTTATCGTCAGGATCGATATCACTGGTATTAACACCCATGACGATATTCTTAACACCTTTACCCGGTGCAGTCAGAATTACCCGAGACGCACCGTTTGCACGCAGGTGCAGAGACAGGCCGTCATGGTCACGCCACTTACCGGTGTTATCCATGATTACGGCATTACTGATACCGTAAGCGGTGTAATCGATGGTGTCTGGCGCATCGGCATAAATCACCTTGATGACATTGCCGTTAGCGATGATCGTGCTGTTTTCCTCATCAACGCTGATCGTCCCTAAAAAGGATCCGTGAACCGAGTCACGACGCAACAGACTGGCACGCTTCTCCAGATCACCCTTACCACCACCGCGAACAACAATCGCACGCAGACGTAAGCTATGACCACCGCCAGTTTTATCGATCAACAGGCGGGCCAGCAGACGACCAATACGACCAAAACCGTACAAAACCACATCGGTCGGTGTCGTTACGTCGCCATTTTTCAGCGCGCCAGCAAGTTCCTGCTGGAGAAACGCATCCATCGAAGCACCGTTACCCTCGTTGCGGTATTTGATCGCCAGCTTGCCGATATCGACGTGAGCACGCCCCAGATCCATTTTATCCATCGCCTGCAGTACGGGATAAGTGTCTTGCACGGACAACTCTTCACCTTCGATCTGGCGAACCGCACGGTGCGCCTTGATGATGGCGATCACTGAACGATTGACCACGATCTTACCGTACACAGAAGACTCAACTTCGCTGTCACGGTACAAAGAACCAATAAGCGGAATCATTGATTCAGCAACGGCTTCGCGCTCTTTCCAATCATTAAAAACTTGATCTTGACTCACAGGGGCTACTCCAATGGCGTCAGAATGAAAAATTTTGAGGCCGTATTATGCTCGTTTATCGCTAACCGGGCAAACTCCTAACGCAGCAAGCTTCCTACCAACCCCTATCGCATCCGCCTTATTGATCCGATGAATAGCGAACATCATGACATTTTTACCGCCGCTTCTTATCACGCCCCGCTCCCACAACTGATCGATCCGGCTTAGCAAGCCGGCACGGTGATTGCGATCCCGCAGCCAGCCGCTACAATGCGTCCTCTGCGTTAGCGCAATAAACCAACCGCCCAGTTCCCGACACTAGCTCCGAGACCCGATGAAACCACTGCTGACCGCCCAGGCCCCAACCCTACAACCAGACAAAACCCGCTATATCGATGGCCTTACCGGCAGCGCCGCCGGCCTGTTGGTAGCCGAATTAGCCGCCAGTCACCCACAGCTAACAGTGGTGATCGCCCGCAATGTCGAGACCGCATCACAGCTCGAAGCCGAGATCGGTTTTTATAACGCCAAGTTAGAATTATTGAGTTTCCCCGACTGGGAGACCCTGCCCTACGATAACTTTTCACCGCATCAGGACATCACCTCGCAGCGGCTGACCTGTTTAAATCAGTTGATTCAAAAACAGCAAGGCTCGCAGCCACAGCAAGGGGTACTGATCGTACCGGCAACCACTCTGCTGCAACGGCTACCGCCGCGTAGCTTTATCGCCGCTAATAGCTTGATGCTCGACAAAGGACAAACCCTCGATCTGGATCAGCTACGCTTGGACCTGGCAGCCAGCGGTTATCGATCGGTTGATACCGTCTATGAACACGGCGAGTTCGCCGTACGCGGGTCGATTCTAGATATCTTTCCGATGGGCACCGAGCAACCTTATCGAATCGATCTATTCGACGACGAGATCGACACACTGCGCAGTTTCGATCCCGAATCGCAGCGTTCAATCGACCAAGTCGACTCTATTCGGCTACTACCTGCGCGTGAATTCCCACTCAACAAAGCAGCGATAACCCGCTTTCGCCAACAATGGCGCGAACGCTTCGACGTTGATCCACGCCACTGCTCGGTCTACCAGGATGTCAGCGACGGTATTGCCCCGGCCGGTATCGAGTACTACCAACCCCTATTCTTTGAACACAGCGACAGCCTGCTCGACTATCTACCCGGCGACACCCAGATCATTACCGAACAAGGGATGGAACCCAGTTGCAAGGATTTCTGGCTCGATGTCCAGAACCGCTTTGAGAGTCGCCGCCACGATATCGAACGGCCGATTCTGCCTCCGCACCAGGCGTTTATGCCGATCGAAACACTGTTTGCCCGGCTCAAACCGTTTCAGCGCACCGATTTCAGCTACCAAGACACAGAAGCCACCTCGCGTAAAGGGAGCTTCGTCCCAACACAAGCCAAGGCGCCCGAGCTAACCGTCAACGCCAAGGCCGATTATCCGCTCAAGGCCCTACAGCAACATCTGGCTGCTTCAAACTGCCGCACCCTGTTTCTAGCCGAATCAACTGGCCGCCGTGAATCATTGCTTGAACTGCTGGGACGGATCGACATCAAGCCACAGCCTGCCGGTGACTGGCAAACCTTTGCCAATAGCGACCAACGCCACGCCATCCTAGTCGGCCCGCTTAGTCATGGCCTGATCCTGCCTGATCAACAACTGGAGATCATTACCGAGTCACAGCTATTGGGCCAGCGAGTGATGCAGCGCCGTCGCCGGCAGAAAGCGACCGACAGCTCTGATCTTATTTTCCGCAACCTGACCGAATTACAAGTCAACGCCCCCGTGGTCCATGAACAGCACGGCATCGGTCGCTACCTAGGGTTACAAACGTTGGAGCTCGAAGGTCAGGCCAACGAATTTCTGACGCTCGAATACGCCGACGGTGCCAAGCTCTATGTGCCGGTGTCATCACTCCATCTGATCTCCCGCTACTCGGGTGCCTCCGACACCCTGGCCCCGCTTCACAAACTCGGTAGCGACCAGTGGGGCAAAGCCAAGCGCAAAGCACAGGAAAAGATCCGCGACACCGCCGCCGAGCTGCTCGACATCTACGCCCGCCGTGCCGCGCGTAAAGGCAAGCAGTTCAAGCTCGATCATGACGATTACGCCATCTTCGCCGACGATTTCCCGTTCGAGGAGACACCCGATCAGGAACTGGCGATCGACGCTGTCATCCGCGACATGACCGCCAAAACGCCGATGGATCGACTGGTCTGCGGCGATGTCGGCTTCGGCAAAACCGAAGTCGCCCTTCGCGCCGCCTTTATCGCTATCCAGAACGGTTATCAGGTTGCGATTCTGGCCCCGACCACGCTGCTCGCCCAGCAGCATTACCAGACCTTCGCTGACCGGTTTGCCGACTGGCCGGTAACAGTCGAGGTGCTGTCGCGATTCCGGACCGGCAGTCAGACCAACAAGACGATCCAAGGGTTAAGCGAAGGGAATGTCGATATCGTCATCGGCACTCACAAACTGCTGTCTAGCAGCATCGATTTCAAGGCACTGGGACTCCTGATCATCGATGAAGAACACCGCTTCGGCGTCGGCCAGAAGGAGAAGATCAAACAGCTACGCGCCAACGTTGATATCCTTACCCTGACCGCCACTCCGATACCGCGCACCCTTAATATGGCGATGGCTGGCATTCGTGATCTGTCGATCATCGCCACCCCTCCTGCGCGTCGGTTGTCGGTCAAAACCTTTGTCCGCGAGAAAGACAAGGCGCTGATCAAAGAAGCGGTATTGCGTGAGTTGCTGCGCGGCGGTCAGGTCTACTACCTCCACAACGAGGTCAAGACGATCGACAATCTGGCTCGCGAACTGGAGGAGCTGATCCCCGAAGCGCGGATAACGATCGGTCATGGCCAGATGCGCGAGCGCGACCTGGAACAGGTGATGTCAGACTTCTACCATAAGAAGTTCAACGTACTGATCTGTACCACGATTATCGAGACCGGCATCGATATCCCCAACGCCAACACCATCATCATGGAACGCGCCGACAAATTTGGCCTGGCGCAACTGCATCAATTGCGCGGTCGGGTCGGACGCTCGCACCACCAGGCTTACGCCTACTTGCTGACCCCCAACCAGAAAGCGATGACCGGCGATGCCATCAAACGCCTGGAGGCGATAGAAGCCGCCGATGTACTCGGTGCCGGCTTCACCCTAGCCACCCACGACCTTGAGATCCGCGGCGCCGGCGAACTGCTAGGGGACGAACAAAGCGGCCAGATGGA
The DNA here is from genome assembly GCA_041555595.1 of Motiliproteus sp. Classification (GTDB taxonomy): domain Bacteria; phylum Pseudomonadota; class Gammaproteobacteria; order Pseudomonadales; family Balneatricaceae; genus Motiliproteus. The sequence continues at coordinate 2,786 of JBFFKD010000113.1, read as the reverse complement.
AGGGATCGGTTATTCGCTTTACATGGAGCTGCTAGAGGAAGCGATCGAATCGATCAAGTCCGGCGCCACGCCTGGAATGGATCGACCGCTACGACACGGTGCCGAGATCAACCTACGGTTACCAGCCTTGATCCCCCAGGATTACCTCGCCGATGTTCACCAGCGGCTGGTACTTTACAAACAGATCTCGGGGGCCAAAAACAACGATGAATTACGTGAGTTACAGGTTGGCATGATCGACCGGTTCGGGCTATTACCCGAACCTGTCAAAAACCTGTTCCGCCAAACCCAGATCAAGCTCAAGGCCGCCAACTTGGGAATCATCAAGATCGATGCGGGTCCGGACAACGGTCGGTTCGAATTCGCTGCCGAAACCCATATCGATCCGCTGGTATTAGTCAAACTAGTCCAAAGCCAGCCCCAACACTATGGACTCGATGGCGGCAACAAGCTTAAATTCAAGTTAGAGATGCAAACACCCGAGCAGCGGTTCCAAGCATTAGAACGATTGCTACAGATGATCACACCGGGATAACAGGCCATTGAATCCGCAGCCGAACCACTTACGAGACCCCATTATGCCCCCATCGCAGGCATCCGTTCGACCCTCCGCGCTTATCACTAGATACGCCGGCAAACGTTGCACCTGCGTAATCGCTAGCGCGCTACTCTGGTCACTGGCCTCGACAGCCAACGCCGAACCACCACAGGAGGATGAGTCGGCTAGATGGTTTCAGGTCGAGCTGGTAGTTTTCACCCAGCCCGATGCGCCGTTGACCGACGAGTACTGGAGTGAACAGCTGCAACCCAACTATGATGACAACGCTATTCTATTATTGCCCGGCAGCGCGCCAGCCTCCGTAAAGCAGCCAGGGATGCTCGATGAGTTGCCTGAGCAAATAGAGATCCAACAGAGCCGCCCAACAGCAACGATTGAGGGTGAGGACCCTGACGCGCCAATTACGTCTCGAACAACCACACCCGAACACGCCACATTGGCGGCTCTGACGGCCCGGCAGATGCCTGAGCTGTACCATCAGCTCTACCCGAATACAGCAGCGACATTGCCGACCAGCGTTTCAAGCAACGCACCCTCGGCGCAACCAATCGACTGGCCCGAGTCGTTGCCTGAGGTCTATAACAACGGCGCCTTTGCCCTGCTGAGCGAAGCAGAGCTAAACCCACCAACGACCGGCGAAGCTAAGCAAGAAGATGAGCCTGAGCTGCAGCCGATCGACCTGAAACGGCTGCAGAAAAAAGGCCACCGCATTCTGTTCCACGGAAATTGGCGCCAGCCTATGCAGGAACGCCAACAGAGCCGCTCGATCATCATTCGCGGTGGTCACGCGCTCGACCCACAACACTTTGAACTCGAAGGCGATATCAAACTGTCGCTCAACCGTTTTCTGCATCTATGGCCACAGCTCTATCTCACCCTACCATTACCACAACAGTGGCAGCCTCGCGATCCCGAAACGATCCGGGCACTGGCAACCGCGCAACTGCCAATATTGGAAGCACAGACGCTGTCACAGGCAACGTTCAGCAACCACACTTTTGTCGCCGATGCAGTCGCTAACGCTCCCCTCGCCCCAGCCGACAGCAATCGCTTTCAGATAGACACCGAAACAGCCTTGATCGGCAACACCCCCCTGTTCGACAACATGGCCAAATTCGAGGCCCCCTTGCCCGACAGCTCGGCTATTACCGAACCTGAAATCCCGCCTGCTCGCTACCTCACGGTCAAGATCGATCAGCCACGACGTATGCGCAGTGGTGAACTGCACTACCTCGATCACCCGCTGTTTGGACTACTGATCCGGATCACCCCGTACAATTTGCCGGTAATCGAACAACCAGCCCTACCGGTCGATCAAACCGGCAGCTTACAAGCAGCATCAGTCACGGCAGCATCGGTCTCTACCCTGAGCGGTGCAACGTCAACGAATGCTACTCCAGCCGCTCAATAGAACAGCACCCTCTAAACGATAGGTGAGTTTTTTTCACCTATCGTTTGAGAATCGATCGTTTGCGCTGCAGCCACTGCCACCCTAAAATCGCCGTATCTCCTGTCGTAACAGCAATGTTGCGGTTTAAGATACAGATCCCTACCTGATCAACAGACACCGCTGGTGTTAATTTGATTCAACAGTGATTTGACCCTGGGGCTATGCTATGCCCGATCTTAAGCGCTGACGACAGTCGATTGTTTATCCTCATCATTCTTTTGGCCCTCCTCGTGAGGGCTTTTTTTTGCTGACAAAACGATTTCTTGATCTAGCCCAACTCAGCCTCAAAAAGCTCAATTCCCTCTGGCATAAACCAGCGATAATCGCTATCTTTGCGGCCACTTGAAAACTGGGGGCTAAGAGGTATCCGATGCCAATTGAAATTACCGATGCTGAGAAAAAAATCCTAGCGTCCATCACCATTCCACCCCGTCCCGAAGTGCTGATGACGCTCTCTGCTGAAGCCAAAAAGCCCGAGCCCGACGTCAAGAAGATCGCTCACGCCATCACCGAAGACATCAGTATCTCAGCCGCAGTACTGCAAGTGGTTAACTCCGCCGCGTTCCGACGTGCTTCGGAGATCAAGTCGATCGATCAGGCGGTGATGATCCTAGGCTTCAAGCGGATCTTTCCGCTGGTCAAAGCGATCGCTCTTAGAAGCAGCATGTCACAATCACAAGCACTGACCGACTTCTGGCAACAACAGACCGACATCGCACATGCCTGTTCAATTGCCGCTAAAACCATCGGCAAACCGGCACTCGGTGACCACGCTTA
>JBFFKD010000112.1:0-7557 GCA_041555595.1 Motiliproteus sp. | reverse complement strand
TTATGCTGGTGCCGATCAGCACCATCTCGATCTATCTGTTTTCGATTGTGACCGGTTTTTTATGGCTGGCAACGGTACCGCCGACCTCGGGATTGGTGGCGCAGATGTTCGGCCTCAAGCATATGGGTACGCTATACGGCATCGTGTTTCTGAATCATCAGTTGGGCTCGTTTATGGGGGTTTGGCTCGGTGGTTATCTGTACGACACTACCGGCGCCTATACCCTAGTGTGGTGGTCAGCCGCCGGCATTGCTCTGGTCACTGCACTGATCCATATCGTCATCGACGAACGGCCAGTGCAACGGTTGCGGATGCTGCCGGCATAACTGCTGAGGGGGAAGGCGAAGGTGGGTCGCCAGCTGGCTTGAGACCCGCTGGGTTGGAAGGCGCTAGCCGTGGCGGCTAATCCTGCCCTAGCTGCCGTTGTTGTTCGGCTTGAAGGTTTGCTTGCTGCCTGGCTGAATCGAACGATTGGTCGTTGGTTGCGGCATACTCCTCGACCCAGAACAGGGTTGCGCCGATCACCGCTGCCGGCATCACCAGCAGGTTCAGTACTGGAATCAGCATCGCCAGTGATACCAGCGCTCCAAACCCCATCGAGCTGAGCCGCTGCTGCTTTAATAGCTGCTTCATTTCGCCGAAACGAATCTTGTTGTTGTCCATCGGGTAGTCGCAGAACTGGATCGCCATCATCCAGGCGCCGAACAGAAACCACAGCAGCGGTCCGATCAGCGGGATAAAGGAGAGCAGTAGCAACAGTAGCAGTCGGGGCAGATAGTAGGCCAGTTTGGCCAGTTCACGATTGAGGCTATGCGGGATGGAGGCCAACAGCGCCTTCCAGCTGTCGTCGGGTGGGACTGTTCCGCGCAGTCGCTGCTCGACCCGTTCGGCCAGCAGGCCGTTAAACGGAGCAGCGATAAAGTTGGCGAGCAGGCCGAAACTGAAATAGATACCGACCATGACCAGCAGCGCGAACAGTGGCCATAGCAGCCAGTCAATAAAGTCGAGCCAGTCGGGCACCCAGTTGAGCCAGAAATCGACCCAGCCGGAGAAGTATTGGGTTAGTAGGTAGATGGCGACCGAAAACAGCACGCTGTTGATCAACAGCGGTAGCATCACAAAGCGGCGCAGACCCGGTTGGTTGAGTAGTTTCAGACCACGAATCAGATAGGCTGATCCACGAATGGGATTTCCGCCCATAAAAAAGGCTCTCCGGTAGAAGAGCCTAGTATGACGGGATTAAGCCGGGCGGTTGAGGCTCTTTAAGCAACCATCCATGAATTGGCGAAACGCAGCATGATACCCATAAACATCATGATGAAGCCAATCCGGTTAAGGATGAATTCGCGGTGGCTCAGCAGCATCTCTGCCTGCCAGAACATCATCACTGCTTTGTAGTCGTTGGTACGTTTGAGGAACAGGATGATGGAGAAGGCCAGTACCCCAAAGCCGATCGATAGCAGGGCGGGTTCGAGAATATTCAGATACATACAGTCACCTCTCGGCAGCAAAATTATTATTGTAGGGTTGTGTAGCAATCGAGCAATCGGCAGATACTAACTTAAACCTGGCTCTGGCAATATGGGACGATGGGCGAATGCCTCGGCTGTATCGATCCCGGTCAAGCCGATAGACACTGATGAGGAAGATGAACGATGCGAGCAATACGACTGCACCAGTTTGGTAGCGCCGAAGTTCTGCAATCTGAGCAGATCGAATCACCCCAGCCCGGCACGGGTCAGGTGCTGATCGATGTTGCCGGAGCCGGGGTCAATCCGATCGATTATAAGACTCGCCAGGGCGGGGGGGCGGCTCCCTTTCAGGGCGAACCGCCATTGATTCTGGGTTGGGAGTGCGCCGGCACGGTGGTGCAGGTTGGCGAGGGTGTAACCGAGTTTAAACCCGGTGATCGGGTCTGTGGCTTGCTCAACTTTCCCCAGCCGGGCCGTTGTTACGCCGAGCAGGTGTTGGCTGAAGCACAGCAGCTGGCGCACGTGTCCGATGGGTTGGATCTGGTCAAGATGGGAGGGCTGCCGCTGGCTGGGCTGACCGCATGGCAGGCGCTGTTTGACGCGGCCCAGTTGCAGCCGGGGCAGAGGGTGTTGGTGCTGGCAGCAGCCGGTGGTGTTGGCCATCTGGCGGTGCAGCTGGCTAAATGGAAGGGTGCCGAGGTGATCGGTACTGCATCGCAGCCCAATCATAGTTGGTTGCAGCAACTGGGTTGCGATCGATTGGTCGATTACCGCACCGAAACGGTGGCAGAGGTGGTCTCAGATGTCGATGTGATCCTTGATGGCATGGGTGGCGATACCGGAGTTGAGGTGTTGGCTTGCCTGAAACCGGGCGGTATCTCGGTAACGCTGCCATCGGTGACGGCAGCGCAGGTGACCGAGGCGGCAGAGGCGCGTGGCTGTCGTGCGGCATCGGTTCGGGTAGCGCCAAATGCGCAGCAGCTAACACAGTTGGTTGGGTTGGTTGTTGAGGGCGCTCTGCAGTTGCAGGTTGACCAGATATTACCGATGGATCAGGTAGCGAGTGCTCACCAACACAGTGAGAGCGGCCGGGCACAGGGTAAAATTATCTTGAAGGTCGAGAGGTGAAGGTCTAGCGCTGAGGCCGGGGTCTTGAAGCCTGAGCTTTGAAATCCAATAGCCGGCACTAGCCAGAGGTTCGCCGTGATAAAAAAGCCGACGGTAGGGTCGGCTTTTTTGGTTGCAGCGGCTATTCAACTCAAAAGGGAGTTAGTCAACACTGATACCGATATTGCTGACGCCGCCGTTTGATGCTTCGGTGCGGATTGCATCCAATACCTTGTTATCAGGCTTGGCCTTGCTGAGTAGTTGATCGAGCAGGTTGTGCTGGAACTGCTGCTCAATGTCGATCAGCTCGTGGCTGTTGATAAAGCGTATCAGCTGTTCATCGGAGAGATCGGCATCGGCGATCAACTCAAGGTAGGTTTCGATCCCCTGGTATGACAGTTGGCTGGTCTGTCGCGCGTCCTGATATGAGGCTTCAACCATCTGGTTGAGGGTCGTGATCAGCGCCACGCAGGCATCGAGTGCCGGGTAGACGCCGTACATATCAAAATCATCGGGCTCGGGGATCACCGCGTCGACCTTTTCCATTTGGGTCTCGAAGTTGACCGAACCGCAGCGGTTGGTGAGCCGCTCCCAGACCTTATCCAGTGCGGTACGCAGCAGCTGGGTGTTACCAAATTCAGCCACCTGCGCGAATAACGCGTAGTTGGGCAGTAGTCGCTCCGATATGGCGGCGCAGAACGCCGCCAGTTGCCACTCGTTTAGCTCTTTCAGGCGAGGGCTAGGTTGGTTAGCTTCCACTATCAGACTCCGTTAGATTTTCTGTTTCGGTCTCGCCGGCGTGCAACCATTGGTCGAGCTGTAGCTTGAGCTGGTCAACGCCAGTTTTCTTTAGTGACGAGAAGGTCTGGACGCCGACCAGATCCCCCAATTGCTCGGTCAGTTGCTTGCGAAGTTGTAGCATGGTGCTTTGGGCTGGCCCTTTCTTGAGCTTGTCGGCCTTGGTCAGCAGCACCAGTAGCGGCATCTGCGACTCCTTGCACCACTGCACCATCATCTGGTCGAACTCTTTCATCGGGTGGCGGATATCCATCACCAGAACCACGCCCTGCAGGCATTCACGTTTCTGTAGGTATTCGTCAAGATGCTTCTGCCAGTGCACCTTCATCGCGATCGGTACCTTGGCATAACCGTATCCGGGCAGATCAACCAACTTGTATTGAGGGTGGTTCAGTTCGAAAAAGTTGATCAGCTGAGTACGGCCTGGGGTCTTGGAGATCCGCGCCAGTTTGGAGTTGTTGGTCAGGGCGTTGATAGCGCTGGATTTACCGGCGTTGGAACGGCCTGCAAAGGCAACCTCTGCACCACTGTCTTCGGGGCATTGATTGAACTTATTGGCGCTGATCAGGTAGCTGGCAGCGTTGTAGTGAATCTGGAGAGCGGTCATAGACTTTGGCTTAGTTTTGTTGCGGTGCAGGAACGACGCGTTCCCGTTTACACAGAGATTGGTATATAATGCCGAAAATTTTGCCGTGGGGATAGCTCAGTCGCGCCGTATTATCGGCCTTACACTGCTTTCCTAACCCCGCTACCAACGCCTGCATAGGCACCGGTATAGCGCTAACCTGCTTTAACTTTGAACCTTTAACCTTGAATTAAGGATTGGACCGGTCGATGAATAAATTACTTATTAGTCTGTTGATTTCTTTTGGTATCTCCGGCGTAGCGATGGCTCAGGGCGACGCTGCTGCTGGTCAGAGCAAGGCCGCTGTTTGCTTCGGTTGTCACGGTGCCGACGGCAACAGTACCGCACCGACCTTCCCTAAGTTGGCGGGTCAGAACCCTGTTTACATCGTTAAGCAACTGAAAGATATCAAGGGCGGCGTACGTCAAAGTGCGTTGATGGTCGGTTTTGCTGCCGGTCTGTCTGAACAGGATATGGAAGATCTGGCTGCCTTCTTCGGCACCATGAAGGTCAGCAGCGCTGCTGTAACCGATGCTGAATTGGTTGCTAAGGGCCATGCGATCTACACCGCGGGTGTCCAGAGCAAGGGTGTAGCCGCTTGTAGTGCTTGTCACTCTCCTGAAGGCGCCGGTAACGGTCTGGCCGGCTTCCCTGCAGTTAAAGGGCAGTATGCTATGTACGTTGAGGGTCAGTTGAAAGCGTTCCGTAGCGGTGCTCGTGCGAATGACCCCGCCAACATGATGCGCGATGTTGCCGGTAAGTTGAGCGATGACGAAATCAAGGCCGTTTCTGCTTACATCGAGACCATGTAAGCGAAACAGCACCGGCGGTTGTTCGTCGGGTTTGAAAGAGGGCGGCTTAGGCTGCCCTTTTTTTATGGTCAGGATCTACCGACCGCATATCTCTCGCGACATGGCTGGGATTCTCGTGTTCGCCCTTGTTAGCTCGTAGGTTACCTTCATGTCTAACCGAAACACCTCTGTGTTGGCACTGATCGGCTGGTTGATGCTGGCCGCAGTGCTGCTGTCGGTCGGTCATGGCTTGGGGCTGATTGACGCCACTTGGGCGGGTAGCTGCGCCTGGTTGGCCGGACTGTTGTTGTTTAGTCGGGTGGTCGGCTTGCTGCGGATACAGGTGCTGCTGATTGGCGCTATCGGCGTATTGGCACTGTGGTGGGGCAGTGCTGACCAGCCATTGCCATGGGCGCGGCTTCTGGCGGTTAATCAGAGCCTGATCGCGATGTTGATAGCGGTCAGCTTCCTGCGACTGGTGACCTCGTTTAAGGCCGACCCCGATGAGCAGCTGCCGACAGGGCGGCGGGCGTTGTGGCGAACCCTGCTCGGAATTCACCTGTTCGGCGCGGTGATTAATATGTCGACGTTGGTGATCATTGGCGAGCGGCTGTCGCGCCGGCAACTGTTAACGCCGTTGCAGGGGATGCTGCTGTCGCGGGGGTTTGCCACTGCTTCGCACTGGTCGCCGTTTTTTGTGGCGATGGGGGTGGCGCTGATTCATGCCGACGGTGCTCAGCTTGAGGTTGTCTCTGCTGCCGGGATCCCCGCTGCCGTGTTGGCGCTGCTGCTGGCTGGAATCAGCCTCAGCCGTCAGCCGGGTGCGCGTCAGTTGGCCGGTTATCCGATGCATTTCGAAGCGCTTTGGCTGCCGGGATTGCTGGCGCTGTTGGTAATGAGCGCGCGGATGTTGTGGCCTGATATCGCCATACTAACCTGGGTGTCGTTGCTGTCGTTGCTGCTTTGTCTGCTGGTGCTGACCGCTCGACAGCGGTCTGTGGGGTTGCTGTCGATGCGCCAGCATATCGAACGGCAGTTGCCGCAGATGGGGGGTGAGGTTAGCCTGTTTTTAGCCGCCGGTGTGCTCTCGGTTGGTCTGGCGCTGGTGGTGCAGCGTGCCGGGCTGGAGATTCGGCTGACTGACTTTGGTCCGTGGCAGGCTTGGGGCTTATTGTTGTCGATCGTCACCGCTGCGGTGTTTGGTATTCATCCGCTGATCTCCATCGCCACCTCGGCGAGTGTGCTGGCGGGTCAGGTTGATGACCCTAATTTGTTAGCGATGACCTATCTGATGGGTTGGGCGTTGGGGATTATGGCATCACCGGTGTCGGGGACCCACCTGACCTTGCAAGCGCGGTTTGGTCTACCGGCCTATCGCTTCTTTCGTTGGAATTTAGGCTATGTGATCCAATTGTCGTTGGTTGATCTGCTAGTGCTGCACGGTTATCGGTTGTTGGTCGGATAGGTGATGGGATGGTTGGTCGTGGATCTTGAGCGATTACTATCGATGAACCTCTCGGTTGGTTGTTGTCTGATGCTTTAACGGATGTCGACTGATACGGCATCGCGCTGTGATCGACTATGCTGCTTAGCAACAGGAGGTTGGCCGATGAAACATCAAAAAAATGGTTTGCTGCCCCAGCCGCTCTACGAAGCGTTGCCCTATATCTATGCATGCATCGGTGTTGGTCTGCTATATGGTTTGGGTTCGGGTATCGCCTTTGTGATGGGGGTGGTGATGCTGATCGTCACCGTGTTGGTGGTTTATATGCGAAGCAGTGCCCGAAGTCGCGCCTACCGGAACAAGGTGCAGCGTAAGCAGCGTCGCTATTGGGATCAGTTTTGAGCTTTTGTTGCCCTTCTTTGTTCTGTAACAAGATAATCCTGTCGCTGCTAGTGCTCCCCCCCCCCCGTTCTGCTGCTAAGCGGTTTGGTTTAATACCCCTTATCGCGCATTTTTGTGAGTTGCCCTGGCCCCGCCATCTGTAACAATCCGGTATGTCCACGCGGGATTGTTTTGATGCTACCCCCATGGCGGATAAAGGCCTCAGTTTGAGATCTGATCGATGCGTGGGTTTCGCTAGCGGGTGGTGGGCGGGGAGTCGACTTGCGGTGGTACTTATCCATTATTGCCTCCTGAGCGGTTGGGTGAAAGGAGGCCGGTAAGTATAGAAGCTGTTTGGCCGGATGCAGATCTGATCTGTATGCGCTAGAGCCTATAGCTGGCATGATGGTCAGCTTTTGCCGGAAGTGTTTCGATGCCGTTTCAGTTGCTCAATTGGATCTTGTTGTTCTGTTTGGTATTTCTTTGGGGGACTTCATTTCTGGCAACGGCGCTGGCGGTGGACAGTATCAGTCCAGTCAGTATCGTTGCCCTGCGTGTTGTATTGGGTGCGCTGGTATTGGTCGCGGCGCTGGTGCTTAAAAAGATCAAGTTGCCGACCGCGCGCCCGGCCTGGGCCGCCTTTGTTCTGATGGGGCTGGTGGGTAATCTATTACCGTTTTTTTTTGATCGCCTGGGGTCAGCAATCGATTGCATCGGGGGTGGCTGGAGTGATTATGGCGATCATGCCGCTAGCGACGATGCTACTGGCACACTATTTCGTTACCGGAGAGGATCTGAATCGCTTTAAGCTGCTGGGCTTTGCTGTCGGAATCAGCGGCATCGTGCTGCTGTTGGGGCCGGTGTTCGGCGGTGAGTGGCATCAACTGCTTGGTGCCGCAGCGGTTCTGCTCGCGGCCTGTTTTTATGCGTTGAATACGG
>JBFFKD010000111.1:0-7561 GCA_041555595.1 Motiliproteus sp. | reverse complement strand
ACTCGCGCCAGGCTGAGCGCGACCCGCTTGGATTGGCTGGCTTGCAACGCCTCTCGGGCCAGAGCATCGACATCTTCCAACAACTCCAGGGCCACCCCCCGGTCTCCAAACCGCAGCATTGAGCCGGCGCCTAATGACGGTTTTCGGGGCGGATAAAACGGCTGTGAGATGGTGACGTTGTGCTCCAGTGACGGCGCATAGATGCTGATTCGGCGCTGATGCATCGATGAAACCTTGCCGTTCAGATACAGCACCAGCACCTCACCGTGGTTGTCGGGCAGCGGGATGGGGCGATACTGAAACCGGTCGAGATAATTCCGGTATTCGCTCTCCAACTCTAACCGGCGACTGTTAGTGAGCAAGCGGTCCTGCAACAGCAGCGGTATCGCCAATTTGCGCCGGGTCAGAATCTGTTCGGCTTTGCGATAGCTGATCATGGCGTTGGACCTTTCGCCATTGAGCTCAAACACCAGTCCGGCAACAAACCGCGCGCTGGCTAACTCGGCCGCCTCATCGCCGAGCTGACGCATCCGTACGTCAGACTGCAGCACTTCGACCCGGGCGCTGTCCAAATCTTGTAGGGCCAGATAATTGAGCGCCATCACTACATGCAATAGCACCCGTTCGCTAGGCGTAGCACTGTAGTCATTAAAGGTCTCGTTGATGGTGCTGGAGGTGAATCCCTCGGTGACACTGAGTGCCTGAACCTGTTCCAGCGCAGCTTTGGCCGCCTCCAGCTCCCGATTGCTGTGCTGATAATTGCCCAACAGATGGTGCACCAACCCTAGATTGAGCAGGTACATCGGACGATCCCGATTGGCAGGGGTCTGCGATGCCAGCTCAGTCAAGGTATCGGCCAGCGAATGGCTATCAAGGTAGCGACCGATACCGGTACTCTGCCACTGCTGTATCGCGCAGCCCTGAAGCAGCCCGATCCCAACTAACAGCAGCGCATAGAAGCTCGACCGGATAGCGGCGTGTAAGGCCGTTGCCGTCATAATAGATGCAGGTTAATAACGCAGTTTGCTGTTCTCGACCAGCTTCTTGATCTTCTTCTGTCCCAGCCAGACCTTGCGGTTGTCCTTCATGCTGATCAGCGTCAGATCGACCTGGTAGTAACGAACCTGATCATCCGATGCCACATCGATGATGGTGTTGATCTGCCCTTTGAGCATGAAGTCCGCCCCGGTCTCGTTGCCGGCAGCGTTACGGGTCTGCTCGGTTGCGTTGAGATCCTGATCGATACGCTCCTGGCGGATCTCGGTGCGCTCCTGGCTGGAGGCTACAAAACTGACCCGGCCGGAGTTGATCAACGAACGCTCCATATCGTTGACGAAGGTGTTGATGTTGATATGTTCATGGCTAAGGTTGCGCACCGTACCAACGATAACGGTTGGCGCCTGACCGGCACGGGAGGCAAACTGCGACACCCAGGGGTGCGACAGCGCATCCTGAATCATCTCCTCGGCCACCAGTCGCGAGTCGGTGTCGTTCCAACTGCCGCTCAAGTCCATCGTCTGATCGGGATCGAGTCGGGTTACCTGGGTGCCACAACCGACCAGCAGAGACAGGGTTACAAGCAGGGTTAGCCAGCGCGTCATTATTGATTTCCCTTCATTAATTGTTGAAATTCTTTATCGGCATTGTCGCTGATATATTTTTGCAGCTCGGCGGATAACGCGGTCGAGGTCGACAGCAGTGTTTCGAGCTGTTCCATATCCAGCTCGGCAAACGAGTACAGCGTGCCGCTGTCAGGATCGAGCCAACGGGCGATGATCCGCGCCCCGGACAGCGCGGTACGGGTCGAGCTCTGCAACGCCTGTTCGATGTTGGCATTGCTGTCGGTACCGGACATGGCGCTGTAATCCTTAATGGTGCTGTCTACATAGGTGGACAGTATCCGGGCGATCTCGGTTCGCGCGCGGTTATCGGCGGTACTGCGCTGTAGCGAAGAATCGTTCATCGCTGCAGCCATACCCACCCCTTGCAGCAGCCGGCCCGCTTCATTATCAACCGCCTGAGTACCGATATTGACCCAGTCGGGGGCGTCAGACAGGCCCAAGTCGCTTTCGATCGATCGCTGCGACGAGCAGCCCGCAACCAACACCAACCCCAGCAGCAATGTTAGCCAACCCGGCATCCCTTTTAGTTGTCTCATTTCATCTCCTCCCATGAACGATTGGGTTATTGGTTCGATCTAGACAGTGGCATAGAACGACTGCTTTGTAGCCACAACAAACACCATCGAGCAGTTACCCTATGATGTTAGCGCCTATTCGAAGTTTAGCGTCGATGGGATGACTGTGGTGGCACCTTACCCTTTGCGGCGCTACTGTACGCCCTCTACAATCTCATTTTGATCAGTGTTCTGGTGCTCTCGGTTTAATCAGAGATAGGCGGGGGGGATAAGTTCCCCCGCTAATCGACCATCGCCCGCACGCAGTTGCGGCCACCCTCTTTACCGGTGTAGAGGGCATCGTCTGCCGCTTTAAACATCTGCTCGGGGCTGCTGATCGTATCGTGCGGGACCACCGACAACCCGAAGCTACAGGTCACTTGCAACCCATCGATCCGCATCGTCTCGATCGCAACCCGCATACGCTCGGCGTGATCACGGCACAGCTCGATATCCGCACCCGGCATAATGACGACAAACTCTTCACCGCCATAGCGGCAGACGACGTCGACCGGACGAACGGTGCGCTGAGCCGTACTGGCGACCTGCTGTAGCACCCGATCACCCTGATCATGACCGTAGTTATCATTAAATTTCTTGAAGTGATCGATATCAAACAGAATTAGCGACACCGGCTGTGTATAGCGCTCCGACAGCCGAAACTCTTTGGCCAGCTCCTGATCGAAATGGCGTCGATTGAATAATCCGGTCAGGGCATCGGTACGTGACTGGTGCTCAAGCCGCTTGCGCAGTGCATTCTCCTGAGTCACATCACGTATCAGCACCGCGCTTCCGATCAGCTCGCCCTCTTCATTAGCGATGCTGGCCAGCTGAATCTGAAAGCTGTTTTCACGCTCATCCAACTCCGCCTTAACGGTGCGTTCGGGGGATAACCCCTCTCTAAGCATTCGCGGCCACTGAGCGTCCATAAAGACAGATTCGAACCCGTCTCGCATCACCTGCTCATAACTGCGACCGAGCAGTTTTTCTGCCGCCGGGTTGACCAACACCACCTGCCCATCGGCATCGGTCGCGACCATCCCCTCCTGAGCACCAAGAATGATGGTCGAGAGCTTGTTACGCTCTTTATGTAAGCCGCTATGCGTCGTCTCCAGCTCAGCAATCATCTGGTTAAAACTCTGGGCGATTTGTCGCAGCTCGGTCTGCTTAGGAACCGGTACTCGCTGGCTCAGATCACCCGATGCCGCCTCACTCATCGCTTCGGTAATCGCCCGTATCGGTGCAATCACCGTACGCCGCATAAACACACTGACCGCAAGCATGATCAACAGCAACGACACAACCAGCACCAGCAACGACAGGTTGCGGCTGGCAGCGATATCTTGATCAACCTGCTTGAGCGAGGTAGTGAGCTTGATCAGCCCCATCAGCTTTTTATCGGGCAAGTGACATTCGTGGCAATCCTCCTCATTCAAGATGGGATAAAGCAAGGTATATAGACGCTCATCATCATCGACCCGGTCATAGATTTCGACCATTTCAGCAGTATCAAGTAGCTGCTGCAAACCGACATGGGTGATAGGTAGCACTTGCTGCCAACGCTCCTCATCACGAGGATAAAACTGCTCAAACCCAACCCGTTTATTGACCGCATTAATGCGACGATTGTCGAGAAACGCCTGCGAGCCATCGGGACGCAGAACCCGCAAATCGGCCAGCCCTTCCATACCCTCCAGTCCTTCGGCAAATATAGGGCCGGCATCGCCGTAACTAGACAGCATCAAGGTTCTCAACCCCTGGTGGGTACTATCGAGTACATTGATCAGGGTTCGTTTATTCTGCGCCAGAATATTCTGCTCTTCGCGCTCGCTATAAAACAGCACCAGCACAATCAACCCGATCGCCACGACGGAACCGATTACCGCTAAAATTTTTAGATCCAGGCGCTTAAACATTACGATTCAAGCCCCCGATCCGACGGTGGTACAGCATCATCCTGGCTGGCGACCATCACCTGGTTGCGGCCCACATCTTTGGCGAGATACATCGCCTTATCAGCCGCCTCGACCAATTCGTCAGGAGTGGCCCCAGGGTGGTAGATCATATGCGCCACACCGATACTGACCGTAACCTGTAGCCCATCGACCACAGTCTGCTCGATTGCAAGCCGGACTCGCTCGGCCAGAATCACCGCACCTTCGGTATCGGTATTGGGCAAAATCACCACGAACTCCTCGCCGCCATAGCGACAAGGGATATCCACCGTCCGCACCGCCTGCTGTAGCGATTTAGAGACCTGCTGCAATACCCGATCGCCCTGATCATGACCGTAGCTATCGTTGAAGTTCTTAAAGTGATCGATATCGAACAGCAACAGTGTCATGTCGCAATTGCTCGACTCAGCTCGATCCATTTCGTGCCGGATCGCCTGGTCAAAGTAACGGCGGTTATACAGCCCGGTAAGGCCATCGGTCATCGATAGCGTTCGCAGTTCCTGCTCCATCCGCTTCTCGGCAGTCACATCACGTACAAAAGCGGTACTACCGATCAGGATGCCGGCATCGTCGGAGATCGTCGCGACCACCACATTGAGCAACTTATTCTGGTATTCAATGACATGGCTCTGATGGCCACTGAGGGTCTGCTCGAGCCACTCACTCATCTGCGCCGGGTTGTCCAGCAGCCAGGTCAGGCCCTGGTCGACAATCTGGGATTGAGTCTTGTCAAGAATGCTCAGAATAGCCGGATTGACCAGCACCACACCGCCTTCAGCATTAGTCGCGACGATCCCTTCACCTGCGGTCAAGATGATCGTTGCCAGCTTATTCTGTTCATTCTCAAGATCACTGTAACTGCGACTCAGCTCCGAGGTCATGGTATTGAAGCTACCCGCCATCAGCGCCAACTCATCTCGACCATAGATAGGAATGGCATCACTGCCTTGGCCGGCGGAGGTCACCGCCATCGCGGCAGACACCTTATTGATCGGCCGGGTCACAGAGCGACGAACCAACACCACACTGACCCCGATAATCACCGCCAACGCCAACACCAGAATTTTGATCGAGTCGATCCGAGTCTGGCGCAGGTCATTATTAACGGCGCCCAGCGAGGTGGTCAGTTTGATAACGCCCCGAATGGGTTGATCAACGTCATGGCATTTGTCACAACGCTTAACCACCTTGATCGGCGCCAGAAAGGTCAAGTACTCCTCGCCCAACTCACCCTGCTCGTAAAATTTAACGATCGCTTCAGTTGCTAGCGTCTGCTGCAGATGAGCATCGTCGTGGGCCAAAATAGGCACCACTCTCTCTTCGTCACGTAGCTCAAAGTCCTCATCACCGCGGTATTCGTTAACCGCAGCGATGGTTTTATTGTCACGAAAAGCCTCATCACCACTGGTGCGTAACAATCGAAAATCGACCACTCCTGGAACGGTTTTCAAGTTATCGGCGTAAACTTCGGCAATGTCGGCGTAGCCGGCGATCATCACCGACTGCAGACTCTTGGTCACACTCTCGGTCACCTTCTGCATCGCCCGCTCATTATTGACTAGGATACTGCTGTGTTGGCGTTCGGAATAGAACGTCACCATCGCAACCAGACCGATGGTCACTGTAATCGCGATGATCGCGGTCAGCTGGTAGCTGAGACGATTGAATAACGAGGAGGAGCCGGCGCTAAGCGACGATGGCTTTGAGGATTGATTTGACCGCATACCCTTCTTCAACAAGTCCTTTGTAATAACACTCTATGAAAAATAAGCATAATATGGTCACATCATGCCTGCGTCGGCATCCTTTGGATAGCCTGCGGTACTTAAAAACAGTCAAGGAGGCGTTAACGCCATGCTCACAACACCTAAACCTTTTGTTCTTGTCGGTGCAGCAGTCGCGATGAGTTGTGCTATCGCCAGCCAAGCTTGGGCCGATGGGCCAAAACCCGAGGCGATAGCCAAGCTGCGCCAGGGATTTATGCAGGCTCAAAAATTCCAAGTCTCCCATATTGCTGCCGTCTCTAAAGGCAAGGCCGAATTCACCGACGAAACCGTTCAACGGGCTCAAAATCTGGCCAACCTGGCCCTGATCATTCCCGATGCTTTTGCGGTGCGTTCCGACAAGGACACGGTCGAAGGAGCCAACGCTCTGGCTAAAGCCTGGGACGATGCTGAAGGCAGAAACAAGCTAATCAGCCGATTACAGAAAGAGACCGCCCGTTTAGCTCAGATTGCACAAGAACGTGATTCCGAAGCGCTAGCCGCACAGTTCAAGCGGGTCGGTAACGTGTGCAAAAGCTGCCACGACGACTATAGAAAACCCAATAAGAAGAAGTAACCCGTCTTAGATAGCGGTGCCGGCCAGTCCGGTACCGCCCTCCTCTATCGATGAGCGAAGCTCCGACAGCATCCAGTCACGAAAGGCGCTCATGCTGTAGTTAAAGCTTCGATTGGACGGGCTAACCAGATAGAACGCACTCTGGGTTTTCAAGCTGATATCAAAAGGGATCACCAGCTCGCCACGCTGCAGCTCTTTGGCGACCAGATAGCGATCCGCCAACGCCACCCCCAACCCCTCTCGCGCCGCACCGGTCGCCAGCGAGGTGCTGGAAAAACGCAGATCTTTTTCAAAGCCTTTGTAATCAACCTCCACCGAACGCAGCCAGTTACGCCACTCCTCCATCCGGGTTGACACATGGATCAGGGTAAACGCTTTAAGATCTTCGGGGGACTGCAACGGCTTGCTGCGCGCCAACAGTGCCGGGCTACACACGGGCACCACCGACATCCCCATCAAAAACACCGACTCGACCGCCTCCCAATCATTCAGACCGAACAGAACCGCCATATCGATATCGGATTGATTAAAGTCGACATCCTGATTGGATGCGCTCAGCCGCAGCTCGACATCAGGGTACTGCTCCTGAAAGCTGCCCAAGCGAGGCATCAACCAACGGGTTAAAAAAGCCGGTGCAACGCTAAGCGTCACCGCGCCGGCATTAGGATTGGCCATCAACCGACGTGTCGCTGCATCAATCTCATCGAGCGCCTGCTCGATCGTCAGCAGGTATTTCTCGCCGGCGGCCGTTAGCTCAACCCGGCGCCGATTGCGATGAAACAGTGGAATCTCGAGGTACTGTTCCAACGACTTGACCTGATGACTGATCGCCGACGGGGTGACACAAAGTTCCTCGGCAGCCTGATTGAAACTCAAGCAACGAGCGGCGGCCTCAAAGGCACGCAAGGCATTTAATGGCGGTAAACGACGAATAACGGCAACTCCCTGGTAATAACGCTCCCTAATAAAGCCAGCATAAGCCACTCATCGCAACGCAACAAATAATTTCAGCGGCGCCTCCCACTGCACCAAAAACAACCCCAAATGAGATTTATCAATTATATGCGACAAGCATTTATTAGAAAGTCTT
>JBFFKD010000110.1:0-7594 GCA_041555595.1 Motiliproteus sp. | reverse complement strand
GGGCTGTGGTACCTGTGATCGAGTGGTCCGAGTTAGCACAGCAGCAGGGTCGGTTGGCGCACAGTTTTTACCAGCAGCCGGCTGCGGCGATGCGGGTGATTGGTATCACCGGTACCAATGGCAAAACATCCTGCAGCCATTTTGTGGCACAAGCGTTGACCCAGCTCGGTCACAAAACCGCCGTGATCGGAACCACCGGTAACGGCTTTGTCGGTGCCTTGCAGAGCGCCACTCATACCACGCCAGATGCCGTGTCGTTGCCGCAACTGCTGGCACAACTGCGCGACCAGGGTGCCGTAGCAGTCGCGATGGAGGTGTCGTCGCATGCGTTGGAGCAGCAGCGGGTAGCCGGCGTGACGTTTGAGCAGGCGGTTTTTACCAACCTCAGTCGTGACCACCTGGATTATCACGGCACCATGGAAGCCTACGCCGATGCTAAGGCTCAGCTGTTTGTGGGTAGTGGTATCAAGCGAGCAATTATCAACACCGACGATCCGTTCGGGCTGCAGCTGTGGCAGCGACTGGCCACCGATATCGATGCGATCGCTATCGGTGCAACTCCAGTGGCGGGCGCCAAGCAACTGCTGATTCAAGAGTGCCGGTTGGGGCATGGTGGCATTCAGGCACAGATCGCCACTCCTTGGGGTGAGTTGCAGATCGATAGCCCGCTGTTGGGGCACTTTAATCTCTACAACCTGCTTAGTGCGCTGGCGGTATTGGCGGGTGCGGGTGTCGAACCGTCGGCTGCATTAGCGGTATTGAATCAGCTGCGCGGTGTTGAGGGGCGGATGCAGACCTTTGATGCCGAGGCTAAGCCGCTGGTGGTGGTCGATTACGCCCATACTCCGGACGCTTTGGAGAAGGCTCTGGTGTCGCTACGACAGCATTGCGGTGGTCAGTTATGGTGTTTGTTTGGTTGTGGTGGTGATCGTGACCGAGGCAAGCGACCCTTGATGGCGCGTATTGCCGAGCAATATGCCGATCGACTGTTGGTCACCAGCGATAATCCACGCAGCGAAGACCCCGATGTGATTATCGATGACGTGATGGCGGGGCTGGAGCACCCACAAGCGGCGTTGCGCCAGCGCGACCGTGGTCAGGCGATCGCAGCGATTATCGATCAGGCCGGTGCGGATGACGTCGTGCTGATCGCAGGCAAAGGGCATGAAGATTATCAGGAGGTCGAAGGTGTTCGGCATCCATTTAGTGATATTGACAGAGTACGGCAGTATTTAGGGTTGGAGGAGATGGGTAATGCTGACTAGCTGGAGCCTAGCCGAGCTGGAGCAACCGTTGGCGGCGAGTCAGCGACAGGGTGATTGCAGTGTCATTCATGGCGTCAGTACCGATACGCGCAGTATCCGTAGCGGTGATCTGTTTGTGGCGCTGTCCGGCCCAAACTTTAACGGTAACCAGTTCGTCGAGCAGGCCGCCAAAGCTGGCGCGGTCGCGGCTGTAGTTTCCGAACTACAACCGATTGAGCTGCCGCAACTGCTGGTGGCCGATACTCGGATTGCGTTGGGGCAATTGGCCCGCTTGCACCGGCAGGCATTTGACCGGCCGCTTGTTGCGATCACCGGCAGCAGCGGCAAGACCAGCGTCAAGGAGATGTTGGCACGCATTTTAGAGCAACCTGAAAATACCGAACACGCAGGTGGCGCAGAGCTGGCGCCGGTATTGGCCACGCGAGGCAACCTAAATAACGACATCGGTGCGCCGTTGACTCTGCTGTCGCTGCAGCCCAAACATCGGTACGCAGTAGTAGAGCTGGGCGCCAGTAGCCGCGGCGAGATCGCCTACACCACCGCCTTGGCGCAGCCCGATGTCGCAATCCTGAACAATGCCGCCGGTGCACACTTGGAAGGCTTTGGCAGTTTACAGGGAGTGGTTGAGGCCAAGGGCGAGATTTTCGATGGCCTGAGTGCCGATGGTGTGGCGGTGGTTAATTTGGACGACGCCAACTCGGGCTACTGGTTGGATCGGTTGGAGGGGCGCAAACTGCGTACCTTCAGCCTTAATTCGGCGTTGGCAGATCTGTTTGCCTGTGACCTAGAAACGGACGACAGCGGCTGTTGTGGTTTCGTGCTCAATAGCCACCAAGGTCAACTACCGATCCGTATGCGGGTGATGGGGCAACATATGGTTGCCAATGCGTTGGCAGCAGCGGCAGCAGCCGACGCGTTAGGCTTCTCGCTCGAGCAGATTCGACGTGGGTTGGAGCGCTATCGCGGCGTCGCGGGGCGGCTGGCAACGCTGCGCGGTATCCGAAGTGCGACCATCATCGACGACAGTTACAACGCCAATCCAGAGTCGGTCAAAGCGGCGATTCGAGTATTGGCATCGTTGCCCGGTAAGCGTTTGTTAGCGCTGGGGAATATGGGAGAGTTGGGTCCCGACGCTGCGGCACTGCACGCTGAGCTGGGACAGTTTGCTGCTCAGCAGCAGCTTGATGGGGTTTATTGCGTTGGTGAGCTGGCGGCGCATACCGCCGAGGCGTTCGAGCAACAGCGGCGGGTCGATAGCGGGATTGCCCGACAGCCACAGGTGTTTGCCGATAGGGAGCAGTTATTGGAAACGCTTGAGCCGCTATTGGAAAGTCATACCACGGTACTGGTCAAAGGATCACGCAGTGCCGCGATGGAACAGGTCGTTAGCGGCCTAAGCGAGAAGGGGTAGCCAACCTATGCTGTTAATCTTGGCAGATTTTTTATCCGAATATATCAGCGGTTTTGCGGTGTTTCAGTACCTGACGTTACGCGGAATCCTGGGTGTGCTGACCGCCTTGGCGATCTCGGTGCTGTTCGGGCCGATGATGATCCGTAAATTGCAGCATTATCAGATTGGCCAGTCGGTACGCGATGACGGTCCGCAGAGCCATCTGAGCAAAGCCGGTACTCCGACAATGGGCGGGGCGCTGATTTTGGTGGCGATATTGATTAGCACCCTGTTGTGGAGCGATCTGAGCAACCACTATGTTTGGATCTGCATGCTGGTGACGGTGATTTTTGGCGCCGTGGGCTGGGTCGATGATTATCGTAAGGTGGTTGAGAAAAATTCGGTCGGACTGCCTGCACGGTGGAAGTATCTATGGCAGTCGGTCGGTGGTCTAGGGGCTGCGGTGGCACTGTACTTGACCGCACAAAGCCCTGTTGAAACCGATCTGCTGATCCCGTTTGTGAAAAACCTATCGATCGAGTTGGGCGTGCTGTTTATTGTGCTGACCTACTTTGTCATCGTCGGTACCTCAAATGCGGTGAACCTGACTGATGGGCTCGATGGTCTGGCGATTATGCCGACGGTGCTGGTGGCGGGTGCACTGGCGGTATTCTGTTATTTAAGCGGTAACATCAAGTTCGCTCAGTACCTGCAGATCCCCTACGTCGCCGGTTCTGGGGAGCTGATCATCTTCTGCGGCACCATGGTCGGGGCCGGTCTTGGTTTTTTGTGGTTCAACACCTACCCGGCTCAGGTGTTTATGGGCGACGTAGGCGCGCTGGCGTTGGGCGCCGCGCTCGGTGTTGTTGCGGTCATTGTGCGTCAGGAACTGGTGTTGGTGATCATGGGTGGGGTGTTCGTGATGGAGACCGTATCGGTGATCCTGCAGGTGGGTTCGTTCAAATTGACCGGACGGAGAATATTTCGGATGGCACCTATCCACCATCATTTTGAACTCAAGGGTTGGCCCGAACCGCGGGTTATCGTCCGGTTCTGGATCATTACCGTTATTTTGGTGCTGGTTGGACTGGCATCGCTGAAGATACGTTAACAGTTAAACCAAGGGTAAGCGGAAACATAGATGCAGCTGATCGGTAGCGATAAATTTACCATCATCATCGGTATGGGAAAGACCGGGCTCTCCTGTGCGCGCTTTTTGGCCGCTCAACAAGTGCCTTTTGCGATCGCTGACACCCGACCGGCGCCCGCCAATTTGACCCAGTTCCAACAGGACTACCCTGAGGTTGAAGTGCGTTGCGGTGAACTCGATCCGGATTGGTTGAGCCAAGCGAATCGATTGCTGGTCAGCCCCGGTGTGTCACGCAACGAAGCGGCGATCCAGCAGGCTGAACAGGCTGGGGTCGAGGTATTGGGTGATATCGATCTGTTTTGTCAGTCTATCAGCGCACCGATTGTTGCCATCACCGGCTCCAACGCCAAGTCGACCGTGACCAGTTGGGTCGGCGAGATGGCGCTCGACGCTGGGGTCGATGTTGCTGTGGGCGGTAACCTCGGTACGCCGGTGCTGGATCTGCTCGACAGCGGTGACAAAGCATTATATGTACTGGAACTGTCGAGTTTTCAACTCGAAACGACTCAGGCGCTGCGTGCCGAGGTCGCTACCGTGCTCAATGTCAGTCCCGATCATATGGATCGTTACGCCGACTTGGCGGCTTATCACCGCGCAAAGGCACGCGTCTACCGTGGTTGCAAACAGGCGGTGTTTAACCACGATGATCCGCTGACCCAGCCGCTACTTCCCGCAATGGTGCCGCAGGTCAGTTTTCGATTGGGGCAGCCCGACCTGAACCAGTTTGGTTTGCTGTCGCATCAGGGTGAACTGCATTTGGCCAAAGGGCTGCAGCCGCTGCTGCCGGTATCTAAATTGAAGCTGCGCGGTTGTCACAACCAGGCCAACGCGTTGGCTTCGCTGGCGTTGGGTGACGCGGTGGGATTGCCGATTGATTCGATGCTGCAGACGTTACAACGTTTTAATGGTCTCGATCATCGCTGCCAATGGGTTCGTAACCTACACAATGTTGATTATTACAACGACTCCAAAGGTACCAATGTCGGTGCAACCCTGGCCGCGATTGCAGGGTTGGGGCGTGACCTGGAACCCTCCAACGGCAAGGTTATCTTGATCGCAGGCGGTGACGGCAAGGGGGCCGAGTTTGGCGATCTGGCGCTGCCGATGCGGCGTTGGGGCCGACATGCGTTGTTGATCGGTACCGATGCCGACGCGATCGCTGCGGTGTTGGAGGGATCGGTTGCTTGCCAGTTGGAGCCAACCCTGGAGTCAGCTGTCGTAGCGGCCCAACAGTTGGCACAACCGGGTGATATCGTGATGTTGTCACCCGCCTGCGCCAGCTTTGATATGTTTAAGGGCTTCGAGCACCGTGGCGACTGCTTCGTTGCCGCCGTCAATCAACTGGATTCCAACGATGCCGCAGGAGCTGTCACATGAGGCTGTCGTTGAAGCTGCCAGCCTTCGCCGTACCCTCAGTTAAGTTGCCGAGTCTGTCGACAGGTCGCCGAGCATACGATCCGCTGCTATTGATCAGCGCAACGAGTCTGTTGTTGATCGGCTTGTTGATGATCACGTCGGCCTCAATGGAGGTGTCGGATAAAGATTACGGTTCGCCGTTTTATCACGCCTTCAAACACGGCATTTTTATGCTAATTGCGCTGGTGGCTGCAGTTTCAGTGTTTATGGTGCCGATGCGCTTTTGGCAGCAGACCGGGCATTGGTGGTTGCTGGTCGGTTTTGTGTTGTTGGTATTGGTATTGATGCCGGGTATTGGCCGTGAGGTCAACGGCAGTACTCGCTGGATTCGAATGGGTCCGATCAATCTGCAAACCTCAGAGATCGCCAAGTTCTGCATGATTCTCTACATGGGTGGTTATCTGGTGCGCCGATTGGAGGAGGTTAGAACCCAGTGGAGCGGCTTTCTAAAACCTATGGCGGTGTTGAGTCTGTTTATCTGTCTGCTGTTGTTCGAACCCGATTTCGGCGCGGTGGTGGTGATGGGCGGGACTGTGCTGGGGATGATCTTTTTGAGTGGCATGGTGTTGTGGCAGTTCCTATTGGTAGTGCTCGGTGCGATCGCCGCTGCGGTGATCATGGTGATCTCATCGCCTTACCGATGGGAGCGGGTGACCTCATTCTGGAATCCCTGGGCCGATCCTTTTGGCGCCGGTTATCAGCTATCACAGGCACAGATCGCCTTTGGTCGTGGAGACTGGTTCGGACTGGGATTGGGTAATAGTGTGCAGAAGCTGTTTTATCTGCCTGAGGCGCATACGGATTTTGTATTTTCGGTACTGGCTGAAGAGCTCGGGCTGATCGGTGCGCTGTTGGTATTAGTGTTGTACGCGGTACTGATTATCCGCATCTTCTACATCGGCCGTCGCGCCGAAGAGCAGGGGCTGCGTTACCACGGTTACGTTGCTTACGGCATCGGGATTATGTTCGCCGGCCAAGCGTTGATCAATATTGGCGTTAACGCCGGGGTATTGCCGACCAAGGGGCTAACCCTACCGCTGGTCAGCTACGGCGGCAGTAGTTTGCTGGTTTGTATGGCGATGCTGGGGATGTTGTCGCGCATTCAGTTAGAGCGATTCCGGCTGCAAAGCGAGGCGCAGAGTCCGCCCCGTACCAAAGTGAAAAGCCAAAGGAGCCCGGTGTGAACGCGGCCAAGACCATTTTGTTGATGGCCGGTGGTACCGGCGGTCATGTATTTCCGGCCCTGGCAACAGCCGAGAGTCTGCGCCAGCAAGGCTGCCATATCGAATGGTTGGGCAGTCAGCGTGGGATTGAGAACCGGCTGGTGCCTGCGGCCGAGATCAAACTGCACAGTATCTCGGTGACGGGCTTGCGGGGTAAGGGCCGTTTGAGTTTGTTGTTGGCGCCGTTCAAACTGCTGCGAGCTTTGTGGCAGGCGTTTGTGGTGGTGCGTCGAGTGAATCCCGATGCGGTGCTGGGGATGGGCGGCTTTGCCAGCGGTCCCGGCGGTTTGGCGGCCTGGTTGTTGGGTAAGCCGTTGCTGGTGCACGAGCAAAATGCTATTCCGGGGCTGACCAATCGTATCTTGGCGCGTTTTAGCCGCCGAGTGATGGAGGCGTTCCCGGGGGCGTTCGAATCACGTTTTAACGCCCTGGCTACCGGTAACCCGGTGCGCAGTGATATCTCCTCTTTGGCGGAACCTGAGCTGCGCTATCAAGAGCGTGACGGCGCCATTCGGGTGCTGGTGGTCGGTGGCAGTCTGGGCGCGCAGGCGATCAACCAGTGCCTGCCAAAAACACTGGCGCTGATGAGCGAGGCGACACGCCCTCAGGTCTGGCATCAGGCCGGTGCCAACAATATCGAAGCGGCGCAGCAGGCTTATAAAGATGCCGGAGTTGAAGTTAATCTGGTGCCCTTTATCGATGATATGCAGGCCGCTTACGGCTGGGCCGATCTGGTGGTTTGTCGCTCCGGAGCGTTGACCGTCAGCGAGCTGGCGATGGCCGGTGTGGCATCGGTACTGGTGCCGTTTCCATTTGCTGTTGACGACCATCAGACCGCCAATGCACGATTTTTATCGGAGCAGAAAGCGGCACTGCTTCTGCCGCAGACTGAGTTGACCCCTGAGCGGCTACAACAGGTTTTTCAGCAATACCATAAACGCGAACCGTTATTAGCGATGGCGCAACGCGCCCGCGCCCTGGCAACTCCCGATGCGACTGCGGTGGTGGCCCAACAATGTCTGGAGTGTGCCAGCTGATGGTGAAATCAACGACCCCTACGATCAACCCTAAACCGGATGCTGCGCTGATCCGTGACAAGCTGTCCTACGAGTTGCCCGAGATGCGCCGGATTCGGCGGATCCATTTTGTC
>JBFFKD010000109.1:0-7672 GCA_041555595.1 Motiliproteus sp. | reverse complement strand
GCCCGTTGTGGCCGTCGGTCGGGCGCGGCGCCCGGGTAACTAAGTTGGCCGGAGGTATTCGTGCCACGGTAATCGACGATCGAATGAGTCGTTCTATCTTGCTCGAAGCCAGTGATGCCGGCGCGGCACTGCAAGCGGTCAATAGTCTCAAAGCGCGGTTGGCCGATCTCAATACCATCGTGGCTGAATCGAGCCGCTTTGCCCAACTGATCGGTATCAATAGTCAGATCGTTGCCAACCTTATCTACCTGCGGCTGGAGTTCACAACCGGCGATGCGTCGGGGCATAACATGGTGACCAATGCCGCTGACCGGCTGTTTCCGTGGATTCTTGAACAATATCCGCAGCTCAAATACGTATCGATATCGGCCAACTATTGCTCCGATAAGAAGGCCACCGCAGTCAACGGTATTCTTGGTCGGGGTAAGTACGTTGTTACTGAAGTCACCATTGCGCGTGAGCTGTGTAAGCGTCGTCTCAATACCACGCCCGAGCTGATGGTCGAACTCAATATTAAGAAGAATCTGATCGGAACCCTGTTAGCCGGTGGCGTGCGGAGTGCCAACGCGCATTACGCCAACATGTTGCTGGCGTTCTATCTGGCTACCGGTCAGGATGCCGCTAATATCGTCGAAGGTTCGCAGGGCATGGTGCACGCCGAGGTGCGCGATGGCGATCTGTACTTCTCCGCCACGCTACCCAACTTGATCATGGGCAGCGTCGGTAATGGTAAGGGGTTGGATTTTGTTGAGCAGAACCTCGAAATGCTTGGCTGCAAAGCCGAGCGTGAGCCCGGTGCTAACGCTCGCCGCCTAGCGATCTGGTGTGCGGCGACGGTACTCTGTGGTGAGTTATCGCTGATGGCGGCGCAAACCAATCCAGGCGAGCTGATGCAGTCGCATCTGTCGATGGAACGCTGATTGGCGATGACCGACTCTACCAACTCCCGTAAGACCGAGCATATCCAGGCGATTGAAAACGATGCCGCGGTCGATCGTAATAAAAGCTACTTCGATGCCATTCGGTTGCGTCACCGTGCTTTGCCACAGCTCAATTTAAAACAAATTGATCCGAGCTGTGTCTTTCTCGACAAACGGTTGAGCTTTCCCCTGTTAATCTCGTCGATGACCGGCGGTGATCACGATCAACTTCGGACTATTAACCGTAATTTGGCGATCGCAGCCGAAGCCACCGGTGTCGCGATGGCGGTGGGGTCGCAGCGGGTGATGTTTACCCACCCGCAAGCGCGCAGTAGTTTCGAGCTTCGCCAGTACGCACCGACAGCGCTGATGATGGCCAATATTGGTGCGGTACAGCTCAATTACGGTTTTAGTGCTGAGCAGGCACAGTCGGCGATCGATTGCCTGCAAGCCGACGCGCTTTATCTGCACCTCAATCCATTGCAGGAAGCGGTGCAGCCCGAAGGCGATACCGATTTTTCTGATCTCGACCAGCGTATCGGCGAGATCGTAGCAACAGTTAATCGTCCGGTGATCTTGAAAGAGGTCGGTGCCGGTTTAGCCCCCGAGGATATTGAGCTGGGACTGGCTAGCGGTGTTGAGTATTTCGATCTGGCCGGCTGTGGCGGAACCTCGTGGAGCCGGATCGAGCACCACCGGCGCCAGTCGTCGACCGAGCGGCCGTTGGGTTTATTGTTCCAGGATTGGGGGATTCCAACCCCGCAGGCGCTGAAACTGGCGCAGCCGTATCGAGATCGGGCTCAATTTATCGCCAGCGGTGGTTTGAGAAGCGGCATCGATATGGTGAAGTCTGTTATACTCGGCGGCTCGCTGTGTGGTATGGCGGTTCCATTTCTCAAGCCTGCCATGGATTCGCCCGATGCGGTGATCGCGACCATAGAACAGATTAAACATGAATTTGTAACAGCAATGTTCCTGCTAGGAGTACCCGATATTGACGGGTTGCAGCTGAACGATACGTTGTTGTTGGCTGAGTAATAGGATTTTTGCTGAGTATGTCCGTCGGTATTGATGATATTAGTTTCTACACGTCCAATTTCTTCCTCGATCTAAAGAGTTTGGCGGACGTTCAGAACATCGAAGCAGAGAAGTTTTATCAAGGGATTGGCCAAGAGAAGATGGGCATCGTCGGCGCCGACGAAGATGTCGTCACCATGGCTGCTGCTGCGGCTTTGCCTCTAGTCGAGCGTTGCGGTAAATCCTGCATCGATACACTGCTGTTTGCCACCGAAACCGGTATCGACCAGTCCAAGGCCGCCGGGGTATTTGTCCATGGCTTGCTGGATCTGCCCAGTCGTTGTCGGGTGGTTGAGCTTAAGCAAGCGTGTTATTCCGCTACTGCCGCGATTCAGATGGCCTGCGCCATCGTCGCCCGCCAGCCCGATCGTAAGGTGTTGGTGTTGGCTTCGGATATCGCGCGTTACGATCTGGCGTCCTCCGGCGAGGCGACTCAGGGCTGCGGTGCGGTGGCGGTGCTGATCAGTGCCGATCCTAAGCTGGTCGAGCTCCATCCTCAATCGGGTCGTTACACCGAAGATGTGATGGATTTCTGGCGACCCAATTACCGTGCTACCGCGCTGGTCGACGGTAAATATTCCACCAAAATTTACCTCAAGGCCCTCAAGCAGGCTTACGCAGATTATCTCGAGCAGGGCGGCACCGCGTTCGAGCAGCTCGACTACATGTGTTATCACCTGCCGTTCAGTCGCATGGCCGAGAAGTCGCAAACTCAGCTGGCGCGTTTTTGTGGCAGCGATCGCGATGCCGATGCCCGCGCGGCGATGACGGCCCCGACGCTGCATTACAACCGTACCATCGGCAACAGCTACACCGCGTCGATCTATATCGGCTTGGCCTCGCTATTGGATCATGCCGATCAGGACCTGACTGGCAAGCAGGTCGGATTCTTCAGTTATGGTTCGGGTTGTGTGTCTGAGTTTTTCAGCGGCACCGTGGTAGCAGGGTATCGTGATCACCTTAATACCGACCGTCATCACACAATGCTGCAAGCACGCACCGAGCTGAACTACACAGAATACCTGCGTTTTTATAACTTCGAAATTCCTGCCGACGGCGGCGACCATCTTATGCCCGAGCAGACCACCGGCCCGTTCCGATTGGTCTCGATCAACCAGCACAAGCGGGTTTATAGCGCCCGCTGATGGCTGTTTCGCCGTCTATCCTGGGTCGGGCTCCTGCCAAAACGATTCTCAGTGGCGAACATGCCGTGGTCTATGGCCAACCCGCGCTGGCGCTGGCGCTGGCGCGTTACGCCCAGGTAGTTATCTCCCGGCTTGATTGTGATGCTGTTGAGCCCTGTGCTGACGGTCATTGTGAGCTGGTCTTGAGCGACCTTAACCGGCGCTATTCATTGGAGCTATCACAGCTCGGTCG
Organism: Motiliproteus sp.; assembly: GCA_041555595.1. Lineage (GTDB taxonomy): Bacteria > Pseudomonadota > Gammaproteobacteria > Pseudomonadales > Balneatricaceae > Motiliproteus. Next base: position 4,298 of record JBFFKD010000109.1, on the reverse strand, counting down.
TTTCAGAGAGCGTTGTCAGCAGCGATATCAGCGCTTTATCAACGACCAGTTGCCGATAGAAGCGGTTCTGCCCGATGCGGCTGATCTATACCGCTATGCGTTGGCGCTATTTGTGGCAGATTCATCGACAGTTACAACCCGTCTTAGTGGTTGCCGGATCGAACTTCACTCCGAGATCGCCATCGGCGCCGGTATGGGATCATCAGCAGCGACGGTGTCGGCGCTATTAACGGCGTTGGCAGAATTTAGCCATACTCCCCTGACGACGACTCAGCTTGTCGAACTGACTACCCGCTGTGAGATGTTGCAGCACGGCCGCTCCAGCGGGCTCGATCCTGCCATCTGCGCCTCGGGTGGACTGGCGCAGTTTCAACAGGGTCAAATCTCACCCCTGCCGTTTGAGTTGGATCGGCACTGGTATCTGGTTGATAGTGGTCGACCTTCGTGTAGTACGGGCAGCTGTACCAGCCGGGTACGGCAGCAGTTTGCTGACAGCGATATCTGGCCCAAATTTGGTACAGTGACCGACGAGCTTGCTGCAGCACTTAATCAGCAATCACCACCGCATATCATCGGCGCAGTGCGCGCCAATCACCGATTACTGGTTCAGATTGGTGTCGTTCCCGCACCGGTACAGCGGTTTATTGACGCGGTCGAGCGGCACGGTGGTGCGGCCAAGATTAGCGGAGCAGGCGCGGTCAGCGGTGAGTCGGGAGGATTGATTTTGGTCTATTACACTGGCGATCCTAAAACGTTCTTTAACCCATTGCTCGAATCGTTAGATTACTCGTGGCAACCGATGGAGCTAGACCCGCATGGCGCACAGATTCGAGATTAACGCATCGGCTCCCGGCACGTTGATGCTGCTGGGTGAGCATGCGGTGCTGCACGGTTCCAAGGCGTTGGTGCTGGCGGTGGATAAACGGATCCGGGTTCGATTACAGCCGTTAGCGACTGCCGAGGTGCAGATCGAGTCAGCGCTGGGTCGCTATCAGAGCCCATTGGCTGTGTTGCGCGACGATGCCAAGTTCAGCTTCGTACTGGCCGCTATCAGCCATCTCAAGCCACGATTGTCGGGCGGCTTTAGCCTGTCGATCGAGTCGGATTTTTCACATAAGGTCGACCTGGGGTCTTCGGCGGCCGTAACGGTGGCGGTGTTGGCTGCGCTCAACTATGGGTTAGATAAAGAAGGGCTAACCCCTTCAGTTGATAAGCAAGCGCTGTTTGAGCAGGCGCGCGCGGTGATGCTGACTGTGCAGGGGCGCGACTCTGGTGCTGATCTGGCTGCAGCGATCGAAGGCGGACTGGTCGAGTATCAACTCAGCGGCGAGCGACGCAAGTTTGCGCCGATCCCCGAGATCGGTCTCTATTTCTGTGGTTATAAATTAAAGACCCCCGAGGTTCTGCGTCGGGTGGCTCTCGCGCAGCAGCAGCAACCCGCACTATATGACGGCCTCTATCGCTTGATGGGGCAGTGCGCGGAGCAGGCCAGTAGCGCCTCCGAAGCGGGTGATTGGCCGCAGTTAGGGCGGTTGATGAATATCTACCAGGGGCTGATGGATGCGCTGGGAGTCAACGATGCCACCTTGTCGCAGATGATCTACAGCCTACGACAGAACGATAGTGTTCAGGGTGCCAAGATCTCGGGTTCGGGGCTGGGCGATTGCGTCATCGCACTGGGGTTACCCAGCAGTGCCGACGGGTTGGATCCGATTCCGGTTCAGGTGAGTCCGCGTGGCGTTGAAGTCCACTGATGATTGACTGCTACCCGTAGTGCTGATTAGACCTTTATCCAATAAAAACGAAATGAAATTGCTATGACCGACACCTCAATTGCTCGTCAGATCGTTCAAACCCAGCTGCCAGCGAGCCGGAAGATGCAGCAGCAAGCCGAAGCCTTCGCTCCCAGTAACATCGCTTTATGTAAATACTGGGGCAAGCGCGATAAAGCGTTGAACCTGCCGGTTAATCCCAGTCTGTCGATCAGTCTGGGGCAGCTCGGCAGCCGTACCCAGTTGAGTCAGCTTGATGCGGCAACGGATCAGGTTCAGCTCAACGGTGAACAACTCGGTGATGATTCTGCCTTTGCTCGCAAGGTGGTTCAGTTTATCGATCTGTTCCGCCAGCCAGGTGAACCTCGGTTACTGATACAGACCCATAACACTATCCCTACCGCTGCCGGGTTGGCCTCGTCGGCATCGGGCTTTGCCGCGTTAACCTTGGCGGTTGACCGGTTATACGGCTTTGAGTCGTCACCGCAGCAGTTGTCTGCGTTTGCCCGGCTGGGCAGCGGCAGCGCCTCGCGTTCAATCTTCGAGGGCTTTGTCGAATGGCAGATGGGTGTCCGCGAAGATGGCATGGACTCGCACGCGCAGCAGTTACCGCAGCGGTGGCCTGAGTTTCGTATTGGTCTACTGACGCTGACCAGCGCCGAGAAATCGGTCGGCTCACGCGCCGGGATGCAGCGCACCGTAGAAACGGCCCATCTGTACCAGAGCTGGCCGCTGCAGGCCGCTGCCGATCTGGAGAAATTACGGATAGCGATTACCGCGCAAGACTTTAGCACTCTCGGCGCTACCGCAGAGCAAAATGCGCTGTCGATGCACGCCACCATGATCGCCAGTTGGCCGCCGCTGCTGTACTGGCAGCCTGAATCAGTAGCGGCGATGCAGCGCATCTGGGCGCTGCGCGAGCAGGGTCTGGAGGTCTATTTCACCATGGATGCCGGTCCTAACATCAAGCTGTTGTTCCAGGCCAAGGATGAATCAGCGGTGCAGACGGCGTTCCCGCAGTTGCAGGTGGTCGCTCCGTTTCAATCGTTGACCGCTGCTGCGGATTAACCGATGACCACCGAAGGCTTTGTGCTGACCCAGCAGGTTCGTCAGGGGCAGCAGGGGCTGGAGTATCATTTCTGGCTCAGTACCGATCGGGGCGCGTTGCTGTATCGGGTCGCGCAGCAAGAAGCGGTTTTTTTTGTTCTGCGTAGCGATCGGCAGCAGATCAACGAGCTATTGCAAAGCCTTCAAGGCTGGCGCTTACAGCCGGTCGAACTGCGTGATCCGCATGGCCAGCCGGTCGATGCGCTCTATTTCAGCCGCCTTGATAGTCTCTACCGCGCCCGCGAGCAACTCGAACGCTTCGGCGTTACCCTGCTCGAAGATGATATCCGACCGAGCGAGCGCTACCTGATGGAGCGTTTTATCTGCGGTGGTATCAAGCTCGATCAACCCTTCCCCGATTCGCCCCGAGCTTACGCGACGCTGCAGCAAGCCAAGGCGGCTCCGTGCCACTACTTGCCCCGTTTGAGCGTCCTGTCGATCGATATCGAAACCTCGATGCGCGGTGATGAGCTGTTTTGTATCGGTCTGTACGGTATCGCTGTCGATGGCTCGATCGAACAGCGGGTGCTGATGAAAGGCAGCGGTATCGACGATGCGCTGATTCACTACTGCCCGACCGAGCGGGCACTGCTGCAGGCGCTGGTCGAGTGGGTGGCGAGGTTCGATCCAGATCTGATAATCGGCTGGAATGTGATCGATTTCGATTTTCGGTTTCTGCACCGCAAGGCAGAGCAGTTATTAACCCCGCTCAAGCTGGGGCGCGATGGCACTGCCTTGCAGTTTCGCGACACTGAGGGTCGTCCGCGGGTAGCCGTCGCCGGTCGGCTGGTGGTCGATGGTATCGATTGTCTCAAGGGGGCGACCTATCAGTTTGAAAGCTATGCGCTCGAATCGGTCGCGCAACAGCTGCTGGGGCAGGGCAAGGCGATCGACCATGTCGAGCAGCGCGGTGAACAGATCGCTCGTCTGTATCGTGAAGACCCGCAAGCACTGGCGAGTTACAATCTGCAAGACTGCGTGTTGGTATGGCGTATCTTTGAGCACGCCAAGCTGCTGCCCTATCTGCTCGAGCGCACCGCGTTAACTGGACTGATGCTCGATCGAATCGGCGGGTCGGCGGCGGCATTCGACAACCTTTATCTGCCCCGTTTACACCGTGCCGGACGGGTGGCGCCACCTTATGCCTCTGGCGAAGGGGGCTTGAGCAGTCCTGGCGGCTATGTGATGGAGTCACGCCCGGGCTTCTACCGCGATGTGTTGGTGCTCGATTTTAAGAGCCTATACCCGAGCCTGATTCGCACCTTTCTGGTCGACCCGTTGGGGATGTTTGTTGGCCTGGAGGAAGGTCAGAACTCGACGGTCGACGGCTTTAATGGGGCTCGGTTTGATCGTCAGCAGCATATTCTACCTGGCTTGCTGGCCACGCTGTGGCAGGCCCGAGATCGTGCCAAGGCTGAG
>JBFFKD010000108.1:0-7675 GCA_041555595.1 Motiliproteus sp. | reverse complement strand
GATCTTCGCGGCGCTGCTCCAGTTGCCCCCACAGCACCACCTCGATGTGCGCCACCGGCGCCAACCGCTGCCGCTTTACGGTATGCTCGAGCAAGCCGGCTATCACTACCAAACCGAGCAGATCGGCAGCCACTACCAGATTCAAATCTGGCCAGGTGAGCAAGCTGATACGCCAGCGCTGGCTCGGTTGGTCGCCCGCCCTCCGAACTGCGTGTAGCCCTCCCTGCGACGACCAGAGTTCATCCACAAGCGCCAAACAACGACAGTAAAAAGGCAACCCAGCGATGAACACAGCCGGTCTCAGCTTCGATAACATCCCCGCCCTGCGGATTCCGTTCGGCTTCTTCCGGACCGCGCCGCTATTCGGAATGCTGGCGGCACTGCTGTTGCTGATCGAGCCCGCCGCATTAGAATCGCGCTGGCATCCGGTGATGCTGTCGATCATCCACCTGCTCACGCTCGGCTTTGCCGGCCATATCATGCTCGGAGCGCTATGCCAGGTACTGCCTGTGGTCAGCTCGCAATCCGTACCGCTAGGTGTCAAGCAGGCCTTAGGAGTTCGTCTGGGGCTGGGGGCCGGCACACTGTTACTGGCTGCGTTCTTCATCTGGCACCTACCCGTGCTGGCCTTCGGCGGCCTGCTGCTACTGATCAGCGGGCTAAGCCTGTTCGTGTTGCCGCTGGCAACCGCGTTGGTAAAGATCAAGCCGGCAGGAAACACAATCATCACGATTCGACTGGCAGCACTGTGCCTGCTGATCACGCTGATCGCCGGCGTCATGCTGCTCTGGTGGCGTGCCAGCCCAACCACCGCGCCAATACCCTGGTTGACCACCGACCAGCATGCAGTCTGGGGCTCGCTGGGTTGGGCCGTGCTGCTGGTGATCGGGGTCAGCTTTCAGGTAATCCCGATGTTCCATGTCGCGCCTGATTTCCCCGCCAACATTCAACGGCGACTACCGGCAGCGTTATTGCTGTTATTACTGCTGGGTTATGGCCTGGGTACCACCGGTGTTGTCGGCCCAGAGTTGGCCTTGTTGGCCGCCTTGGCGATCAAGGCCACGATCTTGCTCTATTGCCTGGTAGCAGCACTCACCCTGAGTCGACGCAAACGCAAACTGGTTGATTACACGGTACGCTTCTGGCAACTGGGGTTGGGCTGCATCGCTCTATCGATGCTGCTGACAGCGGGCCAGTCACTCCATCCAGGTTTGGCAAACGACGTCCTGGTCGAGCGACTGGCAGCGCTGCTGTTCGGTATCGGCGGCATCGTCTCGATCATCGTTGGCATGCTGCAAAAAATCGTGCCATTTCTGATCTTCCTCCACCTGCAACGTGCCTGTCTGACGCACCCCGAGCGGGTGCTGAAACTTCCCAACATGAAGCAACTGATCCCGACATTAAGCTCTCGCCGCCAATGGCTGCTGCACCTGAGCGCTCTAGCGCTACTGGCAGTGGCTCTCTGGTTACCCGCGTTAACCTATCTGAGTGCGCTGCTGTTGCTGGCCGACTTCGGTTGGTTGTGGTGGAGCTTGCACAAAGCCAACCGACTGTATCAGGCCCACCTTTGACCCATTGCTGACCGACCATCGAGTACCGGATCACACGCAGGGCATCCCTCGTCGATCACAACAGCACTCCCTCATCAATCGCTTAGGAGCGACTGAACGGGGGGCTGTTAAGTCAACCGAATCCATAACCTCGTTCCCCGTCTCGCTCCATAAAAACGAACCAATTGACTGTTAATTCATAAATTTAGTGATCAAACTGTAACTTCACGAAGTCTTCGTCGTCTGCAATACTCCAACAACTGAATTGTTCTGAAGCCGTTTCTATGAGCCCAACAAAATCCCTGCTGTTAGTCGTATTAGTCACACTGGCCGCGCTGTTCTTTATGTTCGACCTGCAGCAGATGTTCAGCCTTGATTACGTCAAGCACCACCAGGCAGACTTCAATCAGTCGTTCCAGCTCAACCCCTATATGACCGGTGGTGGCTTCTTCCTGATCTACGTCTTGGTCACCGCCCTATCGCTGCCCGGAGCCGCGGTGATGACGCTAGCGGCTGGCGCACTGTTTGGATTCGGCTGGGGACTGGTTATGGTCTCCTTTGCCAGTTCGATCGGCGCTACGCTGGCGTTTCTGGTGTCGCGTTACCTGTTTCGCGGCGCGTTAGAGCGCCGCTTCGGCAAGCAGCTGCAATCGATCAACGATGGAATCGAACGTGACGGCGCCTTTTACCTGTTCACCGTGCGGCTGGTGCCGCTGTTTCCGTTCTTTGTCGTCAACCTGGTCATGGGCCTGACCCACCTGCGCACAATCACCTTCTACTGGGTCAGCCAGCTCGGCATGCTCGCAGGCACCATGGTGTTCGTTAACGCCGGTACCCAGCTGGGGCAGCTCGATTCGCTATCAGGCATCCTATCACCCGGATTGATCGCCTCGTTCTGCCTGCTCGGAGCGTTTCCACTGCTGGCTAAGTGGCTGATCCAGTTTATCAACGCAGGCAAGGTCTATCGCGGGATCGACAAACCCAAACGCTTTGATACCAACATGGTGGTGATTGGTGCCGGTTCGGCCGGTCTGGTCAGCGCCTATATCGCTGCCGCGACTAAAGCCAAAGTCAGCTTGATCGAAAAGCATAAGATGGGCGGCGACTGCCTTAATACCGGCTGCGTTCCATCCAAGGCACTGCTGCGCTCTGCCCGTTTCATCGCCGAAGCCCGTCGCTGTTCCGAACTAGGTATCGCCAAAGCAGAGCTACAGTACGACTTCGCCGAGATCATGGAACGGGTCCAGCGCGTGATCACGACAGTCGAGCCGCACGACTCGGTCGAACGCTATACCGGCCTGGGGGTCGATTGCATTCAGGGCGAGGCACAGATCCTGTCACCCTACCGGGTCAAGGTCGGCGACCAGACAATCACCACCCGCAACATCGTCATCGCCACCGGCGCCCGCCCGGCGATGCCCAACATTCCCAATATCGAAGCGATGGCAGCGCTGACCTCAGATACCGTCTGGTCACTGCGCCAGCAACCGGCTCGGCTGCTGGTGCTCGGTGGTGGCCCGATCGGGTGCGAACTGACCCAGGCGTTCCAACGTTTAGGTACACAGGTGATTCAGGTGCTGCGCGGACCACGGCTGATGCCCAAAGAGGACAGCGATGTCGCAGCCTATGTGCAGCAAAAACTGATCGACGAAGGGGTCGACCTGCGCCTCAATCATAAAATGCTGGAGTTCGTAACTGTCGATGGCGATAAGCGCCTGCGCTGCCAACATGACGGCCAGATGGTCGAGATTGGCTTCGATCAACTATTGGTCGCCACCGGTCGCCAGGCCAACGTCACCGGTTTCGGGCTCGACCGGCTCGAGATCCCACTGACGCCCGACGGTCGGGTCGAAGTGAACGCGTTCCTGCAGACCCGTTACCCCAATATCTACGCCTGCGGTGATGTCTGCAGCCCCTATCAATTTACCCATACCGCCGCCCATCAAGCCTGGTACGCGGTGGTTAACGCACTATTGGGAGGCATCAAGCGGTTCAAAGTCGACTACTCGATCATTCCAGCAGCCACCTTTACCGATCCCGAACTGGCGCGAGTCGGTCTCAACGAGCAGGAAGCACAGGCGCAGGGAGTTGAGTTTGAAGTGACCCGGTTCGATCTGGAAGAGCTAGATCGCGCCATCGCCGACGAAAGCGCATCAGGCCTGGTCAAGGTACTGACCCTACCGGGTAAGGATAAAATTCTCGGTGCCACCATCGTCGGCCCGCACGCAGGTGAGCTGATCAACGAGTTCACCCTGGCGATGAAACACGGACTGGGACTCAACAAGATTCTTGGCACCATCCATATCTACCCGACCCTGAGCGAGGCCAACAAATACGCCGCCGGTGAATGGAAACGCAACCATCTACCCAAGCGACTACTGGGGTATGCCGCCCGCTACCATCGCTGGCGTCGTGGTGAATAGGGCTTATATTGATTGCTAAGCATGCTCACTGTAGCTGCGGGGCCTAGATAGCTTCAGGGCCCCGGCAGAGCAACATATTCATAGCTTTCATACTCATCACGACATCCCTATTCTGATTCAGCACCTCGATCAGAGAATGCACAATGCCCCGATCTGGCTTTGACTTGGAGCGGCGCGTCGCCTCGACAGTTACCCGCAGCGACAACTCATCCCCAGGACGTACCGGCGCCGGCCAGCGCAACTCATCCACACCGGGCGATGCCAAACTGGCCACATGCGACAGATAATGATCAGCATACATACGCATCATCATACCGCCGGTCTGCCAGCCGCTGGCTATGATCCCGCCGAAGATCGACTCTTTGGCCTTGTCTGGATCGGTATGGAAAGATTGCGGGTCATATTTCTGTGCAAAGGCAACAACCTCATCTTGTTCGACCCGAAGGCTACCGAATTCATGCACCGATCCCGTTACATAGTCTTCGAAATAGCGATCATCGATTGCGCTGCTAAATCCCGCGTCCGTCATGTCGTGCTCCCTTTGAGTCCTACTGGATTAAAATTTCTGTTCCTATACCTTACTGTTTCCAGTTCAATCTTTGTCATCTATAACGCTAACATTTTGCTCGGCGGCCCTTTACTGCCACACACTGGAGCGGCAACGTAAGGAGGATGTTGTAAAAAGACAGTTGGAGCGATGGGTTATATGGCGAGCCACATATTTTATTTCCGAATGAAATGGAATGTTCCAGTATTCCGCGATCTTCTGCGCCTCTAGTTCAACCTTAGATCGATCATCGCATGGAGACGTTGTGCTAAGCGTTTCAAAAAAAGCAAATTTATACTCATCAGCTTGGCCAACATGATGTCGGAGCGCAAAGCCCGCTAGATCGACCCCATCGCGCAGTAATGGATCGATCAACTCAGTGTTGCAGTCGGGTGTGCTGCCACTCTTCGGTAGGCTCATTGAGCTTGAGGATCATCTCGATAGCTTCCTCTTCATGGTTATAGCTGTTGTCAAAACCAAGCTTCTTGGCCAGCCGCTGCATCCCCATGTTGCTGGTCATGGTGGTTCCCATCAACCTCAGGGTGCCACGATCACGGCAGTAATCGATCATCTTCTGCATCAGCAGCGATCCTAGCCCCTCTCCTTGTAGCTCATCAAGCATTACCACGGCAAACTCGGCCGCGATATTATCGGCGTCGGTGGTGGCGCGAACAACGCCGAGGGTTTCATTACCGGGGCTGCCATCGAGCCTTGGGGCAGAAACGATAAAGGCCATCTCACGGTCGTAATCGATCTGGGTCCAGTTGGCCAGTTCATCGTGGTTGGGGACGCCACGGCTATAGAAATAGCGTAACCGAATGGACTCAGGGCTGAGCCGGTTAAACATCTCCAGATGGTTGGGTTCATCTTCGCCACGAATCGGCCGCAGAACGACTGAGCGGCCGCTCTTGAGTGTCGCTGTCTGTTCCAGGTGTGTCGGGTATGGGGTGATAGCGGTACCGACCGGTTGTCCCAGACCGACGCAAGCGTCGATCGCCAAGAAGCCCGTTTTATTGATCAGTAGCGGGTTGATCTCAAGCGTGCGGATCTCGGGAAGGTCGATCGCGATCTCCGACAGCTCCACCAATAGGCGACACAGCTGCTCAATGTCCTGATCAAAACGGTAGCTGTTATCTTTCAGAAATTGATAAACCCGCGAGCCCTTGATAAGGGTCTTGGCCAGACTGGTATTGAGCGGAGGCAGCATCAACTGCCGGTCGGTTCGTATATCGGAGTCGAAGCCGCCAGCACCGAAGAAGACCATCGGTCCGAATACCGGATCGCGGGTGATGCCGGTGCAGATCTGCAGCGACTGAAAACCGCGTTTCATCGGTTGTACACTATAACCGCGTCTCTCGTTGGCGTTAAAGCGCTGGTCGATCCGTTCCGACAACTGCCCCACCGCATGCCGAATTTCGGCTTCAGAGTGTAGGTTCAGTGCCAGATCCTGCCAGCGCTGACCAACCTTGTGGTCGTAGCTGAACGGATACAGGTTGTCTTTGTGCAGCGCCTTGACCGCAACAGCCCGCTCGTCCTGCTGGTCGGCAAACGCCACCACGCCATCGATACTGTCGGTGTAGTGAACGTCCGAACATTCGATATCGTACAACCCCAGCAGGGTGCGAACCTCTTCGTGACGTAGATAATCGCGCCCGTTGTTCATCGCATGTTCGACCAGCGTGCTGGCCTGTTTGAGCTTGTGGCTATCTTGCTGCAAGGCGACTGTCGTCGGAGTCTCCTTGAGCATGGTTTGATTCTGCCGGTGCTGCACCATATGCATAAAGGCATCGACCGCTTTTTCCGGCGTGATGTAGGTCGGCACCTTGGCCGCGTTGCACAGATTACGCGCGGCAATCGCTGTATCGCGCCCCATCCAGCTGGTCAGCACATTGCGCCGGGTCTTCTTAGCCGCTGCAACGACAGCTTCGGCGGTGGCCGCACTGGGCGCCATCTGAGTCGGAGCATGCAACACCAGCACGGCATCGACGTTGGCGTCTTTGGACAGCAACTCGACCGCTTTGGCATAGCGCTCAGGGGTGGCGTCTGCGTTAAGGTCGATCGGATTCGATTCGATCCCGCTACAGCCACTCATCTCGATCAGCGCGGCGGTTGTCTCGTCGGTCGGACGCGCCAACTTCCCATATTTGGCGCGAAGCCGTTGCACCGCCATCGCATTGGCGCCCATGCCATTGCTTATCACTGCCAGCCGCTCGCCCCGCAGTGGCTTCATCGTGGTCAACGTTTCCAACGCGTCGAATAATTCATCGGTGCTCTCCACCCGTACCGCACCGCAGCGTTTGAGGACCGGGTCGTAGACCTTGTCGATGTGGTTAACCCCTGGTGGCAACAGGGTGCGCGAATCCTTGCCCCAGAACGATAGGTTACTCTTGAGGATCAGCACCAATTTATTCCGTGCTGCAGCCCGAATCGCCGACACAAACTGGTGTGCGTTGCCGATATTATCCACCTGGATCAACAGCGAATGGGTGTACGGATCGGCAGCCAGATGATCGACGGCGCTGGCCAGATCGATATCAATCCCGCCCCCTAAGGTTAGGAAATTAGAGAAGCCGATCCCCTGGCCGTTAGCCCAATCGATCATAGCGGTGCCCAGGATGCCCGACTGACCAACATAGGCTACCGAACCCTTCTTGATGTTCTGGTGTGCATAGCTGGCGTTGATCTTTTCACCCGGCACCAGCAGCCCCATCCCTTCCGGACCCATCACTCGGATACCTGAGGGTTTAACCGCTGCGCGAATGGCCAAATTGAGTGCCAATCGATCACCGTAGCGCGACTGCGATAGGTCGCTGCCTAAAACTAGCGCAGCCTTTACCTGCTTCTCACCCAACGCCGCCAGCGTTTCGGGGATTAGATCGGCAGGCGCACAGACAACCGCCAGGTCAGGCATCATCTCAAGCTGTTCGAGGGTGGCGACGTTCGCCTCCGGGTCGCTCATCGCCGCGCTCTCGGTGACCTCGATCTCCAGCCAGCTGCCATCGACCCGGTGGTGCTGCAGCGTGCGCGCGATGCGCAGCACGATGTCCGGGTCCTGCAGTTCGAACACCGACAGGTTGACCGCCATGCGCACCGCGATCCCGCGCTTGCGCCACGCCACCAGGTCGCGGCAGGCCACCTCCATGACGTGGCGGCCG